>NZ_JBGCUL010000008.1:0-56533 GCF_054177685.1 Pseudomonas sp. P5_A2_2 | reverse complement strand
GACGGAATGTCAGCCAACATCAATGTTGACTGGTTAGCCGCCATCGCGAGCAGGCTCACTCCTACATTTTTTATGTGGCGTGCCCGACGGTTTATGTCATTTGTTAGGGTGCCGTTTCTAATTTTTCTCCCTACTTTGTGCCAGTGCCCGACACTTATCCGGGCGGTTCCTCAAACCTTCTGCGCGTGAGGTGCACCATGGCCAAAGCCATTTTGAAGAAAAAAACCGACGCATCGACCGGCACGCTGAGCGACGTCAAATCCTATGCCCGCAAGATCTGGCTGGCAGGCCTGGGTGCCTACGCCAAGGTCGGTCAAGAGGGTAGCGAATACTTTCAAGAGCTGATCAAGGCTGGTCAGGTTGTTGAAAAGAAAGGCAAAAAGGTAGTCGCCGAGAAACTGGAAGCGGCCAATGCCGAAATCGATGAAGCCAAGAGTGAAGTCAGCACTTTCAAAGGCCGCGTCGAAGTTCAACTCGACAAGGTCGAGAAGGCGTTCGATACGCGTGTCGCAAGTGCCTTGAATCGTATCGGCATTCCGTCTAAACATGACGTTGAGACACTCTCTGCTAAGCTCGATGAGCTGACGGCATTGCTCGAACGTGTCGCGCGTAAATCTTAAGGAGAACGGGATGGCTGTTAAAAAGAAAACCGAAAAAGAAGGCAGCTCGTGGATCGGGAAGGTTGAAGAATACTCTCGAAAAATCTGGCTGGCTGGTTTAGGCGTGTACTCGAAGATCGACACTGACGGCAGCAAACTCTTCGATACATTGGTTAAGGACGGCGAGAAAGCCGAGAAGCTCACCAAGAGCGCTGTTGGCAAGACAGTCGACGCCGCCAAGGACTCTGCTTCCTCGGCCAAGTCGCGCATCAGCGGCGTGAAAGATCGCGCACTGGGCAAGTGGGATGAGCTGGAAGGCGCTTTCGACAAGCGTCTGAACAGTGCCATTTCTCGTCTGGGCGTACCGAGCCGCAATGAAGTGAAGGCACTGCACAGCAAGGTCGAGACCCTGACCAAGCAGATCGAAAAACTGACCGGTGCCAAGGTTGCGCCTGTTGCGGCGAAAACCGCTGCAGCCAAACCTGCTGCCAAGCCGGCCGCAAAAACCGCAGCCAAGCCACTGGCAAAAGCGGCGGCCAAGCCTGCTGCTAAAACCGCTGCTGCAAAACCTGCAGCGGCGAAGCCAGCAGCCAAGCCAGCCGCTAAACCGGCTGCCAAGCCTGCGGCTAAAACGGCTGCAGCAAAACCAGCTGTTGCCAAGCCAGCGGCCAAACCCGCTGCGGCGAAAAAACCTGCAGTGAAAAAGCCGGCAGCTCCAAAAGCCGCCGCGCCAAAACCAGCAGTGGCAGCTGCCAAACCGGCGACCCCGGCAGCTCCGGTCAGCGCATCGAACTCCGCTGCCGCGCCGACCCCTGCTGTCACCCCGACTGTCGCGCCAACTCCATCGACGCCAACCAGTCAGTCCTGATTCTCAGGGCTCAAGAAAACGCCCGGCCTGTAAAGGTCGGGCGTTTTTGTTTGTGCGCGAATCTCTGAGCGACACAAGCCCACTGTGGGAGCGAGCTTGCTCGCGATGGCGGTGGATCAACCAACATCAATGTTGGATGTGATGGCCTCATCGCGAGCAAGCTCGCTCCCACAGGGTTCGTTGTGGCCAGAGTTATTCGTGGTCTTTCAGATACTCCAGCGCCATCTGTTCGGTCGCAGCCTTCATCGACGGCAGCAAGTGTGGCGCCACCAGCATCATGATCTGGTAAACCACCAGCCGCACCTCGCCTTCGCGATCGAGAATCCGCTGGTAATCCAGTGAGAACAGCAGGGTCAGGGTGATCTGCTCCACCAGTTGCCCCAATGCCTGGGTATCGCTGACCAGCAGCCCTTGCGCCTGTAATCGTGCCAGCAGCGACGCTAGTGTGCGCTTGAGTGCATTGAGCAGATTGCGAATGCCCTTGGCCAGTTTCGGCAGGCGTCCGGCGAGGTTCGACAGATCCTGGAACAGGAACCGGTAGTGGGACAGGCGCTCGACGATCAGGTGCAGGAACAGCCAGTAATCTTCGGGTGCCAGTTCGACATCGGCCGGTGGATCGAGCAAGGGCGCCAGTTCGCCCTGAAAGCGCTCGAACAGCCCGAGAATCAGCGGTTCTTTGCCGTGGAAGTGGTAGTAGAGGTTGCCCGGGCTGATGCCCATTTCATTGGCAACTTCCATGGTGGAGACATTCGGTTCGCCCTTTTGATTGAACAATTGCAGGGCACATTCGAGGATCCGGTCGCGGGTTTTCATCCAGTCTTCTTAATGATCGGGTCTTGCCACGGCCGGCGGAGGCCGCGGCGCGTTGAACGTCAGCGCACGCGCACGTAAGTACCGGGTGCTGCCTCCATCGGTGGGTAGTTCTGGTTGCCGAGCGCCATGTGGGTTTCCTTCTGCGCGCCGGAGCGTTCCTGAATCCAGCCCAGCCATTGGGTCCACCAACTGCCGTCGACACGCTTGGCGTCGTAGTACCAGGCCCGTGGGTCGCTGCTCAGTTTGCCGTTCTCGACGAAGTTGGCTTTCGGATTGCTCGGCGGGTTGAGGATGCTCTGCACATGACCGCTGTTGGACAGCACGAAGCGCCGCTCGCCACCGAGCAACAGCGTCGAGCGATACACCGCATCCCACGGCGTGATGTGATCGTTGATGCCGGCGACGCTGAAGCTGTCGATGGTGACCTTCTGTAAATCGATCGGCGTGCCACACACTTCCAGCCCGCCCGGGTGAGTCAGCGGGTTGTGCTTGAAGAAGTCCAGCAGGTCGCCATGCAGGGCCGCAGGCAGACGTGTGTTGTCGTTGTTCCAGTAGAGGATGTCGAACGCCGGTGGCTCCTTGCCCAACAGGTAGTTGTTGACGAAGTAGCCCCAGATCAAGTCATTGGGGCGCATCCAGGCGAAGACCTTGGCCATGTCGCGGCCGTCCAGCACACCTTTTTGATAGGAGCGGCGCTTGGCTGCCTCCAGAGTCTGTTCGTCGACGAACAGCGAAACGGGGCTGTCCAGTTGGCTGTCGAGCAGGCTCACCAGATAAGTCGCGCTGGACACCCTGCGCAACTGCCGCTTGGCCTGCAAGTGACCCTGCAGCGCGGCAATGGTCAGCCCGCCGGCGCAGGCGCCCATCAGGTTGACCTCGCGTGCGCCGGTGATCGCCCGGCAGACATTCATGGCCTCTTCCACGGCTTCCACGTAAGTCGAGAGCCCCCATTCGCGGTGACGCACATCCGGGTTGCGCCAGCTGATCATGAAGGTTTGCAGGCCGTTTTTGAGGGCGTACTGGACGAAGCTGTTGTGGGGGCTGAGGTCGAAGATGTAGTACTTGTTGATTTGCGGCGGCACCACCAGCAGGGGCTTGGAATACTGCTTTTCGCTCATCGGCTTGTACTGGATCAACTCCAGCAGTTCGTTGCGAAACACCACGGCACCAGTGGTGGTGGCGACCGTCTTGCCGATCTCGAACGCTTGCTTGGTGACTTGTCGGGGCAGGCCATCGTTATGCAGCAGGTCGTCCACCAAATGGCTGATGCCACGCACCAGACTGTTACCGCCTGAATTGAAAAGTTCCTTGACCGCCAGTGGATTGAGCAGGGTGTTGGAGGGCGATACGGCGTCGTTGAGCAAGGCGAAAGCGAAGTGGGCGCGGGCGCGGTCGTCCGGGCTCATGTTGCTCTCGTCGATCCAGCTTTTGACCTGCTTCTGCCAACTCAAATAGGCCTGCAGGCTACGGCGATAAAATGGGTTGAGGCTCCACGCCGGGTCGGCGAAGCGAGCGTCTTGCGGGTTGGTCGGGTGCAGGGTTTCACCCAGCAGCACACGGCCAAGCTGACCGCCAAGTTTGAGGGCATGTCGGGCACTGTGTACCGGATTGCGCAAGCCATGGGCGGCCACGCTGCGCAGGGTCGACAACAGATCCCGGCCGCGCAGGCCGGTAATCGCACTCTGTGCATTGATGAACGCGGCGGGATTCGGTAAGGAATCCCTCGCTGGTTTCTCGCGCATGAGTCAACACTCCTTCGTCTTCAGGCTAAAAACAAATACATCGAACCAGAACACCATAGACGCTGTAACGGGTTGTTGCGCGGCGCGGCGTCCTGCCGACCGTTGATGCAGCGGTTTAGCCGCCCAATGGCGCCGGACGCGGATGCATCACCGCGCGCTGGCGCTCCTCTTCCAGGAATTTCATGATGATCGGGGCCACCGCTTCGGCCCGGGTAATCAGGAACAAATGCCCGTCATCGATGATGTGCAACTGGGCGTTGGGAATCCGCCAGGCCAGCAAGCGCATGTTGACTAGCGGGATCAGTGGGTCATCGTCGCCGGCCAGTACCAGGGTCGGCTGGCGGATCTTGTGCAGCCAGTGAATGCTGGTCCAGCCGAGGCCGGCGAACAGCTGCCAGTAGTAACCGAGCTTGCCCGCTGAACGAACCTTGGCTGCATGGCTGGCGGCCAGCGTCGGGTCGCGACGGAACGCACCACCGTAGATCATCGGTGCAATGCGGATCACGTGGGATGGCTGGATGTAACGTCGCGGGCTGGCCATCATCCACAGCACTTTCGGTTTGCCCGGCACCATCACCGCACCCGCCGCCGTTGCGGCCAGCACGAGTTTCTTGCAGCGCTCCGGATAGTCGTAGGCGAACTGTTGGGCCAGGGCGCCACCCCAGGACACGCCGATGACGTTGACCTGCCCGTAGTCGAGATAGTCGAGCATCCGCGCCGTGAGTTTCGCCAGGCTCGGAAAACGGTACGGCCGGTTCGGTGTCGACGAACCACCGACACCGGGTACGTCGAAGGCGATGACTTCCAGGTCCGGATCCAGAGCCGCGATGAACGGGAACACCAGCTCCAGGTTGGCGCCAATGCCGTTGAAAATCAGCAGGGGCGTCAAGTGAGGCTTGCCGGGGCGTACCGCCGTGCGGAGCGTCTGGCCATCCAGATCGACGGTACGGAATATGAAGGGTTGCGGCATGCTTCAGGCCCTGTGGGTCGCTTTCTCAAATTCATCCCCGCCCCCTGTGGGAGCGAGCTTGCTCGCGATAGCGGAGTGTCAGTCAGCGCAAATGCCAAACCTGCCACCGTCATCGCGAGCAAGCTCGCTCCCACAGGGGTGGGGCGGGTGTGTCAGTTACCGCTCATGCACATAGGTGCCTGGCGCCGCTTCACCCGCTGGATAGGCCTTGTTGCCCAATTTCAGCGGAGCTTTTTTCAGGTTGCCCGAACGCTGTGCCTGCCATGCCTGCCAGTGCAGCCACCAGGAGTCGGCATGTTTGGTCGACTCTTCCTGCCAGTCATCGGCATTGGCGGGCATTTCGGTGCTGGTCATGTAACGCGATTTCGGATTGCCCGGCGGGTTCAGAATGCTCTGGATGTGCCCGCTGCTGGACAGCACGAATTCAACGTTGCCGCCGAACAGTTGCGCCGATTTGTAGCAGGAACGCCACGGGGTGATGTGGTCGTTCGTGCCAGCCAGCGAGAAGATGTCGGCGGTGACTTTTTTCAGGTCGATCGGCGTGCCGCACACTTCCAGTGCATCGGCACGGGTCAACGGATTACTTTTGAACATCTCGATCAGGTCGCCGTGGAACGCGGCGGGCAATCGGGTGGTGTCGTTGTTCCAGAACAGAATGTCGAACACCGGCGGTTCATTGCCCAACAGGTAGTTGTTGACCCAGTAGTTCCAGATCAGGTCGTTGGGGCGCATCCAGGCGAAGACTTTCGCCATGTCGCGGCCTTCGAGGACGCCGGCCTGGTAGGAGTGACGCTTGGCGGCTTCGAGGGTTTGCTCGTCGACGAACAGGGCCACGTCGCTGTCCAGAGTGGTGTCGAGCACACTGACCAGCAGGGTGAGGGCGTTGACCTTGTTCTCGCCGATTGCCGCGTAGTGGCCCAGCAGCGCGGTGCAGGTGATGCCACCGGAGCAGGCACCGAGCATGTTCACGTCTTTGCTGCCGGTGATCGAGGTGACCACATCAACCGCTTCCTTGAGCGCTTCGATGTAGGTCGACAGGCCCCACTCGCGCTGCTCCTTGGTCGGGTTGCGCCAGCTGACGATGAAGGTCTGCACGTTGTTGCGCAGGCAGAACCGCGCCAGGCTTTTTTCCGGACTCAGGTCGAAAACGTAGAACTTGTTGATTTGCGGCGGCACCACCAGCAGTGGGCGCTCATGCACCTGCTCTGTGATCGGCTTGTACTGGATCAGCTCCAGCACGTCGTTGCGAAAGACCACCGCGCCCTCGGTCACGCCAAGGGTCTTGCCGACCTCGAAGGCGCCCATGTTGACCTGGCTCGGCATGCCGCCGTTGTGCACCAGGTCCTTGGCCAGGTGTGAGAGACCATCGAGGAGGCTCTTACCGCCGGTTTCGAAGAAGCGCTTGACCGCCGCGGGGTTGGCCGCCGTGTTGGTCGGCGCGAAAGCTTCGGTCATGAGGTTGATCACGAAGTGCCCGCGACTGACATCCTTGGCTGGCAGGTTACTGTCGTCGATCCAGGCGTGGAGTTCCTTGCGCCACGCCAGGTAGGTTTGCAGATAACGTTTGTAGAGCGGGTTCTGGCTCCAGGCCGGATCCGCGAAGCGACGGTCATCGCTGGTCGGTTGCAGCTCGGATTTGCCGAACAGTACGTTCTTGAGTTCGAGGCCGAAATGCGCAACATGCTTCGCGCTGTGCACGGGTTGCCTGATGGCCTGCCTGAGTACCATGCGAGCAGATGCCAGTAGATCCTTTCCACGCAGCCCAACGACAGGATTCAGACCCAGGGTGTTTTCCGAGGCCTGATACTTCAAGTCATCGTTATTCTGTTTACTCATCTACGACGCTCCATTGTCCTGAGACGAGTACCGGGTCCTGCTGTGTAGTCACACAGCCAATGCCAGGTACTACTGCTCGGGGTGACCGTTAATACTGCATCGCTGCTTTTTTAATGCAGAGAGCACTGCAGGGAACTTGCCAGTTCCATTGGTTACCCGAGTTTAATTTTTTTCGCAAGCAGGCCATTCCGCGGCCCTGAAGCGGAGCATTCAAACAGATGAAATTAGAAAATGCCCTCTAATGAGCGAGAGGCTCGGATTAGAGCATCAGCTTGACGATGGATTCGTTCGGGTCGCGGGTTTTTCCGGCGGCTTTGAGCTCGGCCAGATAATCTTCCCAGAGTGCGTCATAACGTCGCCCCAGCTCGTACAGATATTCCCAGGTGAACAGACCACTGTCGTGACCGTCATCGAAGGTCAGTTTCAGTGCGTACTGACCGGCCGGTTCTACCTTGGTCAGGCCGACGTTGATCTTGCCGAATTGCAGGATGGGTTTGCCGTGGCCCTGGACCTCGGCGGAAGGAGAGTGCACGCGCAGGAACTCCGCGGGCAGGGTGTATTCCTCGCCGGACGCGTATTTGAGCGTCAGGGTTTTCGAGGCTTTGTGCAGCTTGATGTCGGTGGGGAGTTGGGTCATGAGCGCCGTTCCGTTGTGGATGGAACCCTGTAGGAGCGAGCCTGCTCGCGATGGTGTGTCAGTCGACATCAATGCAACTGACCGACCATCGCGAGCAGGCTCGCTCCTACAAGTATGGCTTACAGGATATAACGGGACAGGTCTTCGTTCTGCGCCAATTCGCCCAGGTGGCTGTTGACGTAGTCGGCGTCGATCTGGATCACCTTGTCGTCATGGACGCTGGCCAGGTCGCCGGCGCTGAACGACACCTCTTCGAGCAGGCGCTCGAGCAGGGTGTGCAGGCGACGGGCACCGATGTTTTCGGTTTTCTCGTTGACCTGCCAGGCGATCTCCGCGATGCGCTTGATGCCGCTCGGCAGGAACTCGATGCCCAGGCCTTCGGTTTTCAGCAGCGCGCAGTATTGCTCGGTGAGCGAGGCGTGCGGTTCGCTGAGGATGCGTTCGAAGTCTTCCGGGGTCAGGGCCTTGAGTTCGACACGAATCGGCAGGCGGCCTTGCAGCTCGGGCACCAGGTCGCTTGGCTTGCTCAGGTGGAACGCACCGGAAGCAATGAACAGGATGTGGTCGGTCTTGACCATGCCCAGCTTGGTGTTGACGGTGCAGCCTTCGATCAGTGGCAGCAGGTCACGCTGCACGCCTTCGCGGGACACATCGACGCCACCGGAATTGCCACGCTTGGCGACCTTGTCGATTTCGTCGATGAACACGATGCCGTGCTGCTCGACCGCTTCCAGGGCCTTGGCCTTCAACTCTTCATCGTTGACCAGGCGGCTGGCTTCTTCGTCGCGCACCAGCTTGAGCGCTTCTTTGACCTTGAGCTTGCGGGCTTTCTTCTTGGCCTTGCCCATGTTGGCAAACAGGCTCTGCAACTGGTTGGTCATTTCTTCCATGCCCGGTGGCGCGGAGATGTCGACGCCGGCCATTTCGGCGACTTCGATTTCGATCTCCTTGTCGTCCAGCTGACCTTCGCGCAGGCGCTTGCGGAACAACTGACGGGTGTTGGAGTCGGCAGTCGGGGCGTCGTCACTACTGAAGCCCATGCGTGCTGGTGGCAGCAGTGCGTCGAGGATACGCTCTTCTGCGGCGTCTTCGGCGCGGTGGCGAACCTTGACGATTTCCTGTTCGCGCAGCAGCTTGATCGCGGCGTCGGCCAGGTCACGAATGATCGATTCGACGTCACGGCCGACATAGCCGACTTCGGTGAATTTTGTCGCTTCGACCTTGATGAACGGCGCATTGGCCAGTTTTGCCAGGCGACGGGCGATCTCGGTTTTGCCGACACCGGTCGGGCCGATCATCAGGATGTTCTTTGGCGTTACTTCAACACGCAGCTCTTCAGGCAGCTGCATGCGGCGCCAGCGGTTGCGCAGGGCAATGGCGACGGCGCGCTTGGCATCGTCCTGGCCGATGATGTGGCGGTTGAGTTCGTGGACGATTTCACGGGGAGTCATGGACATAGTATTTAGCGGACCTCAAGCAAGAATGAGCCGTGGCGCGATGGCCAACACGGGCTTACTCGGCGCAGTCCTGCTCCTCAATGGTCTGAGTGTGATTGGTGAATACGCAGATGTCGGCGGCGATGCCGAGAGCGGTTTCGACGATTTCCCGGGCCGACAGATCGGTTTTCTTCAGCAGCGCGCTGGCAGCAGCCTGGGCGTAACCACCGCCGGAACCCATGGCGATCAGGCCTTCTTCGGGTTCAACCACATCGCCGTTACCGGTGATGATCAGGGAGGCGTCTTTGTTGGCGACCGCGAGCATGGCTTCAAGGCGGCTCAGGGAGCGGTCGGTGCGCCATTCTTTGGCGAGTTCGACGGCGGCGCGCACCAGGTGGCCCTGATGTTTCTCAAGCTGGCCTTCGAAGCGTTCGAAGAGGGTAAAGGCGTCAGCGGTGGCACCGGCAAAACCGGCGATGACCTGGCCGTGGTACAGGCGGCGAACTTTTTTCGCGTTGCCTTTCATCACGGTATTACCAAGGGAAACCTGGCCGTCGCCGCCCATGACGACTTTGCCGTGGCGGCGAACTGAAACGATGGTGGTCAAGGGAAGAGTCTCCACGCAGCGGGGCGAAAATGCCTTATGCCCATTCATATGGGGGTGCTGGAGAGGATTTCAACTGCGGGGCGAGGCGAGGGACGAATGGTGTGAATCGAGTTCTGGATATAGTGCCCTTTCAGGCGCATTCGCTGGCAAGCCAGCTCCTACAGGGTTTGTCGAATATTCTGTAGGAGCTGGCTTTCCAGCGAAGAACGATGACGCGGTGGTCCTGACGGGATCAGCGGCTCTGGCGTTGTTGTAACAGCAAGTTGCTAAAGCCTGCGCCGGCCAGTTGTTTCTGCGCCGTGGTCAGTTGTTCGCGGTTACTGAACGGACCGACCAGCACCCGATACCAGGTTTCATCCTTCACCGTGCCCGATTCAACCGCCACGGCCTGACCCAGCAGGATGATCTGCGCCCGAACCTTGTCCGCATCAGTCTCTTTGCGGAACGAACCGGCCTGCAGGAAAAACTTCGTCACAGGCGCAGCCTTGACCGGAGGCGCTGGTGGCGGCGTGATTCCGGCCAGGGCTGCCTGGGCGCGAGCCGTGTCGATCTTCGCCGCTTCGGCCGGGGTGACCGGCGTGGTCGGGATGGCTGGCACTTGCGGCGTCGGCAGGGTTTTTTCCGGCACGGCATCCGGCGGCACGATGACTTCCGATTCCGGCAGCAAGGTGTAGAAGTCGTACTTTGGCTTCACCGGTTGCGTCGGGCTCGGCGGGGTCTTGTTGGCCTCGGCGATCTTGCTGGCTTTCTGCTGTTGCTGTTGTTCGACCTTTTCACGCTTGACCGTGTCGCTGCCCTTGCCCGGCTCCAGCTTCATCAGAAATACGATGAAGGCGCCGACCGTCAGGCCGATGGCCATCCACAACCAACCCGGGATCGGTTGCTTTGCAGGAGCTTGGTAACGGCTGGCGCCACGTTTGGGTGCAGGTTTTTTCTTGGCAGCCAACTTACATACGCTCCAGAGTTTCCAGGCCCAAGAGTTCCAGGCCTTGCTTGAGAGTGCGTCCGGTCAGCGCGGCGAGGCGCAGGCGGCTCTGCATTTGTGCCGGGGTATCGGCGGCGAGGATCGGGCAGTTCTCGTAGAAGCTGGAGAACAGGCCGGCGACGTCGTACAGGTAAGTGCAAAGGATGTGCGGGGTGCCTTTTTCGGACACGTTGTTCAGGATTTCACCGAACTGCGCAAGTTTCGCCGCCAGTTCGTGTTCGTGCGCCGCTTCCAGAACGATCTGGCCGTCGACTTCGCTGAAGTCCTTGCCGAGCTTGCGGAACACGCCGGCCACGCGGGTGTAGGCGTACAGCAGGTACGGCGCGGTGTTGCCTTCGAAATTGAGCATCAGGTCGAAGTTGAAGCTGTAGTCACTGGTGCGGTGCTTGGACAGGTCGGCGTATTTCACTGCGCCGATGCCCACCACTTTGGCGATGTTGCGCAGCTCGGCTTCGGCAAGTGTAGGGTTCTTGTCCTTGACCAGGGTGTAGGCGCGTTCCTGGGCTTCGGTCAGCAGGTCGATCAGCTTCACGGTGCCGCCATCACGGGTCTTGAACGGACGGCCGTCAGCGCCGTTCATGGTGCCGAAGCCCATGTGCTCCATTTCCATCGGATGGGTCACGAAACCGGCCTTGCGTGCCACGGCGAACACTTGCTGGAAGTGCAGGGCCTGGCGCTGGTCGACGAAGTACAGTGCGCGATCGGCCTTGAGCTTGCCGCTGCGGTAGCGCACGGCCGCCAGGTCGGTGGTGGCGTAGAGGTAACCGCCGTCGGCCTTGACGATGATCACCGGCAGCGGGTCGCCGTCGGCGTTCTTGAACTCGTCGAGGAACACGCACTGGGCGCCGTTGCTCTCGACCAGCATGCCTGCGGCCTTCAAGTCGTTGACCACGTTGATCAGGTCGTCGTTGTAGGCACTTTCGCCCATCACGTCGGCCATGGTCAGTTTGACGTTGAGCAGTTCGTAGATCTTCTGGCAGTGGGACAGCGAGATGTCCTTGAACCTGGTCCACAGTGCCAGGCAATCGGCGTCGCCAGCCTGCAACTTGACCACCAGGCCACGGGCGCGGTCGGCGAACTCTGCGGATTCGTCGAAGCGTTGCTTGGCGGCGCGGTAGAAGTTCTCCAGGTCCGACAGCTCGTCGCTGGTGATCGGGTTTTCCTGCAGGTAAGCCATCAGCATGCCGAACTGGGTGCCCCAGTCGCCGACGTGGTTCTGACGGATCACGGTGTCGCCGAGGAATTCCAGCACGCGGGCCACACCGTCGCCGATGATGGTCGAGCGCAGGTGGCCGACGTGCATCTCTTTGGCCAGGTTCGGTGCCGACAGGTCAACCACGGTGCGCTGCACCGGGCCGGCCTTGCGCACGCCGATGTGGGCGTCGGCCAGGGCGGCGTCCAGGCGGGTCGCCAGGGCGTCGGTGTTCTGGAAGAAGTTCAGGAAGCCCGGGCCGGCGATTTCGGTCTTGGCGACGTTTTCGTCAGCCGGCAGCGCAGCGATGATTTTTTCCGCCAGATCGCGGGGCTTCATGCCGGCCGGCTTGGCCAGCATCATGGCGATGTTGCTGGCGAAGTCGCCGTTCTTCTTGTCGCGGGAGTTTTCCACCTGGATCGCCGGCGACAGGCCTTCAGGCAACACACCTTCGTTGACGAGTTGGGTGATGGCTTGTTGGATCAGCTGGCGAATGGTGTCTTTCATGGTCTTCTCTTTCGACCGCAGGCGCGGCGGCGCATCATGCGCTGGTGGAAAAACTGGGCATTATCCGTTGCGAAGACGGGCTTGCCAACCTTAGCAGGCAGGATGTGGATGTGTGGTGACAATTCGTCCGCCATCGCGATTTATCAATCAATACAAATCGACGGGATCAACATCAAGCGACCAACGCACCGCTCGCCCGCTCGGCATCTGCTCCAGCACCAACAACCAACTGGCCAGCAACCGATGCAGCGGTGCCCGCGCCGTCGCCTGCAACAACAACTGCGCGCGATAACGCCCGGCCCGTCGCTCCATTGGCGCCGGCACCGGTCCCAGCAATTCAATGCCGGTCAGATTCTGTTCGGCCAGCAAACGTTCGGCCTCGCTGCACGCCTCATCCAGGAAACCTTCGGCCTGACCCGGTTTGTGCGCCTCGGCCCGCAGTAGCGCCAGGTGCGCAAACGGCGGCAGTCCGGCCGCACGACGTTCGCTCAAGGCCTGTTCGGCAAAGGCGAAATAGCCTTGCTCGGTCAATTGCACCAACAGCGGATGGTCAGCCAGGTGCGTCTGGATAATCACCTTGCCCGGCTCTTCGGCGCGGCCTGCGCGGCCGGCGACCTGGACGATCAGTTGAGCCATGCGCTCGCTGGCGCGGAAGTCGCCGGAGAACAGGCCACCGTCGGCGTCGAGGATCGACACCAGCGTCACCCGTGGAAAGTGGTGGCCTTTGGCAAGCATTTGCGTGCCGATCAGGATGCACGGCTGGCCTTTTTGAATGGTCGCGAACAACTGGTTCATCGCGTCCTTGCGCGACGTGCTGTCGCGGTCGACTCGCAGCACCGGATAGTCCGGGAACAGAATCGCCAGGCGCTCCTCGGCCCGTTCGGTGCCGGCGCCGACGGGGCGCAGATCGACCTTGTTGCACTTCGGGCACTGGCGCGGCGCGCGTTCGACGTAGCCGCAATGGTGGCAGCGCAATTCACCGTGACGCTGGTGCACGGTCATTCGCGCATCGCAACGCTGGCACTCGGACATCCAGCCACAGTCATGGCACAGCAGGGTCGGGGCGAAGCCGCGGCGGTTGAGGAACACCAGGACTTGTTGTCCGGCGGCCAGGGTCTGTCCAATGGCCTGTTGCATCGGTCCGGAAATGCCGCTGTCCAGCGGACGGCTTTTGACGTCCAGGCGCAGGAAACGCGGCTGTTTGGCGCCTCCGGCGCGCTCGTTCAAGCGCAGCAGCCCGTAGCGGCCGGTATAGGCGTTGTGCAGGCTTTCCAGCGAAGGGGTGGCGGAGCCGAGGACGATCGGGATGTTTTCCTGTCGCGCCCGCACCAGCGCCAGATCGCGGGCGTGATAGCGCAAACCTTCCTGCTGTTTATAGGAGCCGTCGTGTTCTTCGTCGATGATGATCAGGCCGGGGTTCTTCATCGGCGTGAACAGGGCCGAGCGGGTGCCGATGATGATGTCGGCCTCACCGTCCCGGGCGGCCAGCCAGGCCTCGAGGCGTTCGCGGTCATTGACCGCCGAATGGATCAGCGCGATACGGGCATTGAAACGCTGTTCGAAGCGCGCCAGGGTCTGCGGGCCCAGGTTGATTTCCGGGATCAGCACCAGTGCTTGCTTGCCGGCCTCGAGGGTTTCGCGGATCAACTGTAAATAGACTTCGGTCTTGCCGCTGCCGGTGACGCCAGCCAGCAGGAATGCGTGATAGCTGTCGAAGCCGGCGCGAATCGCCTCATAGGCGGCGCGTTGCTCCGGGTTCAGCGGCAGTTCCGGTTGCGCCAGCCAGTGTTCGTGGCGTACGCCCGGGGCGTGGCGGCGGATCTCGACCTGCACCAACTCTTTGGCCAGCAGCAAATCCAGGCTGTCCTTGCTCAGCATCAGTTTACTCAGCAGCTGATGGGCGACGCCGTGGGGATGCTGGGCCAGCGTGGCCAGGGCTTCGCGCTGGCGCGGGGCGCGGGCGATGCGCGGATCATCGAGGCTGGCCCCCGGCGCGGCGGACCAGAAGCGCTCCTGGCGCGCTTCGGCCAGCTCACCCTGGCGCAGCAGCACCGGCAGCGCCCAGCTCAAGGTGTCGCCAAGGCTGTGCTGGTAATACTGGGACGTCCACAGGCACAGCTTGAACAGCGCCGGCGGCAGGGGGGGCGTAGCGTCGAGCAGGGCCAGGGCCGGCTTGAGTTTCTCGGCCGGCACTTCGCTGGTATTGGTGACTTCCACCAGAATCCCGATCATCTCGCGCCGGCCGAACGGTACCCGCAGGCGCATGCCGGGGTGCAGTTGCGCGCGCAGGACGCCGGCCGGAGCGCGGTAGTCGAACAGGCGGCGCAGCGGCGAAGGCAGGGCGAGGCGCAGAATGGCGTTGGGCACGCGGGGGATCTCGATCGACAAACAATAGGGGGCGTGACAAATAACCTGTAGGAGTGAGCCCGCCGAGCGGGCTCACTCCTACAAGGGATCGCGTATTGGGCCGGGAGCCTAGCAGACGACTGGTTTCAGGGACAGCTTGCGTGATCAGGATTGTCTGGTAGAATCCGCGGCCTAATTACGTGCGGTATTCAACAATAGTGTTGGGTGGCGGCACGCTAGCCTGAGGAAGACACCATGAAAGCTGATATCCATCCAGAATACCCGGCAGTTGCTGTTACCTGCAGCTGCGGCAACAAGTTCGAAACCCGTTCGACCTTCGGCAAAGCCCTGGCGATCGACGTTTGCAACGAATGCCACCCGTTCTACACCGGTAAGCAGAAGACTCTGGACACCGGTGGTCGCGTACAGAAGTTCGCCGACCGTTTCGGTGCTTTCGGCGCGAAAAAGGCCTAAGGCCGATCAACTTGGGAAGCCGCTACGGTTTTTCCATGCTGATGAAGAAGGCGTCCCTGGCGGGCGCCTTTTTTATGTCCGCGATTTGGCTGTCTGGCGCCCAGGCCTTTTGCCCGACGCCAAGCGGCCTGACGCCCGTCGCGGTGCAGCGGGTAGTGGACGGCGACACTCTGCGCCTGAGCGATGGCCGCAGCGTGCGCATGATCGGCTTGAACACGCCGGAGCTGGGCAAGAAGGGCCGTTCCGATGAACCGTTCGCCGTGGCCGCGCGCAAACGCCTCGAAGCCCTGGTGGCGGCGAGTGACGCGCGGGTCGGGTTGGTGCCTGGCAAAGAAAGCAAGGACCATTACGGCCGCACCCTGGCCCATGTCTACGGTGCCAATGGAGCCAACCTCGAAGCGCAGATGCTCGCCGAAGGCCTGGGTTTTCTGGTGGCCGTGGCACCGAATGTCGATCTGGTCGCCTGTCAGCAGGCGGCCGAGCGCAGTGCGCGTCAGTCCGGGCTCGGGTTGTGGCGCCAGTCACCTATACTGAAAGCGGAGCAAATCAGCGCCTCCGGTTTTGCCGTGCTCAGCGGTCGTGTGAGCAAAGTGCAGCGCAATCGCGGCGGGGTTTGGATCGAGTTGCAGGATTCGGTTGTATTACGCGTTGCACCCAATCTGCTGACGCGTTTCGATGTGAACTCGCTGGAAAGCCTCAAGGGCAAGCAGGTCGAGGCGCGCGGCTGGGTGCTGGATCGCTCGCGCAAAGGCGATCTCAAGGTTGGCCAGGCGCGCTGGATGTTGCCCTTGACCGATCCGGCGATGCTGCAAGTGGCGCAGTGATAAAAAATTGTAGACATTTTTTCTTCTGATTGTGAACAGTATAGCCCTTGTGTGCCGTGGCTCTTGGCCCAAAGTCGTAGGGCCGGGCGCTTGACAGGGGTGACCAGTCAGTCTTGTGGGGACTTTGCGAGGCGCGTATCCTCGCTGACCAGTCTGTCCAACAGTAAAAGCGGAATGCCAAAATGTCTGATCTGAAAACTGCCGCTCTCGAATATCATGCCAATCCTCGTCCAGGGAAGCTGAGTGTCGAGCTCACCAAGGCCACTGCTACCGCTCGCGACCTGTCGCTGGCCTACAGCCCGGGCGTAGCCGAACCAGTACGCGAGATCGCCCGCGATCCTGAACTGGCCTACAAGTACACCGGCAAAGGCAACCTGGTTGCAGTCATTTCCGATGGCACCGCGATTCTCGGCCTGGGTAACCTCGGCCCATTGGCTTCCAAGCCAGTGATGGAAGGTAAAGGCGTACTGTTCAAGCGCTTCGCCGGCATTGACGTTTTCGACATCGAAGTCGACTCCGAAAGCCCGCAAGCCTTCATCGACACCGTCAAGCGTATCTCCATCACCTTCGGTGGCATCAACCTGGAAGACATCAAGGCACCAGAGTGCTTTGAAATCGAACGCGCTCTGATCGAGCAGTGCGATATTCCGGTATTCCACGATGACCAGCACGGCACCGCTATCGTGACCGCCGCCGGCATGATCAACGCCCTGGAAATCGCTGGCAAAACCCTGCCGGAAGCCAAGATCGTCTGCCTGGGTGCCGGCGCCGCGGCCATCTCCTGCATGAAGTTGCTGGTGAGCATGGGCGCCAACATCGAAAACATCTACATGGTCGACCGTACTGGCGTGATCCACTCCGGCCGTGACGACCTGAACCAGTACAAGGCGGTGTTCGCTCACGCGACCGACAAGCGCACCCTGGCTGACGCCCTGCAAGGCGCTGACGTGTTCGTTGGCCTGTCCGGCCCGAACCTGCTGAGCGCTGAAGGCCTGCTGTCGATGGCGCCGAACCCTATCGTGTTCGCGTGCTCCAACCCTGATCCGGAAATCTCTCCGGAACTGGCGCACGCCACCCGTAACGACGTGATCATGGCCACCGGTCGTTCCGACTACCCGAACCAGGTCAACAACGTACTGGGCTTCCCGTTCATCTTCCGTGGTGCCCTGGACGTTCGCGCCAAGCGCATCAACGAAGAAATGAAAGTGGCTGCAGCCAACGCCCTGCGCGAACTGGCCAAGCTGCCGGTGCCTCAGGAAGTGTGCGACGCCTACGGCGGCATCAAGCTGGAATTCGGTCGTGAGTACATCATTCCGAAGCCAATGGATGCCCGCCTGATCACTCTGATCTCCGATGCTGTGGCTAAAGCCGCCATCGAGACCGGTGTGGCGACCCTGCCGTATCCGAAGAACTACCCGCTCAAAAGCGTGGATGATGTGTTCAACGGCTAAGCCGTTGTAGCGCTTCAACGAAAAGCCCCGGCTTGTGAGAGTCGGGGCTTTTTTGTGCCTGACAGTTTTTGGCTGGCTTTCAGGTTGCTATCGCGAGCAGGCTCGCTCCTACCTTGGAATGCGTAGCCCCTGTAGGAGCGAGCCTGCTCGCGATGGCGGTATTACAAGAAACCCGGATATCAAAAAGCCCCGGCTTCCAAAGAAGAGCGGGGCTTTTGCCTTGCGTCATCCAATCAGAACAAATCGATCGGCGCCGCTTCATCCGCTGGCAGCGGGCTGCCTGGCACTGAGCCGTTGCCCAGTTCGTTGACCGACGGCGGCGTATCTTCGGCCTTGAACAGCTCGAAGTAGGCCCCTGGCGTGCCCGGAGTGGCTGCGCGGCCACTGATCGGATCGACTCGCAGGCTGAGGATGCCTTCCGGCTCCGGCTGCGTATGCGGCGGTTTGCCTTTGAGTGCGGGGCCCATGTAGTTCATCCAGATCGGCAGCGCGACGGTGCCGCCGAATTCCTTGCGGCCCAGGCTTTCCGGTTGATCGAAACCGGTCCACACGGTCGTCACGTAATCGGCGTTGTAACCGGAGAACCAGGCGTCCTTGGATTCGTTGGTCGTACCGGTCTTGCCGGCAATGTCGGGGCGGCCCAGGGCCAGTGCGCGGCGACCGGTGCCGAGCTTGATCACGTCCTCAAGCATGCTGTTGAGGATGTACGTGGTGCGTCCGTCAATGATGCGTTCAGCCACGGCGGGTACTTGTGGCGTCGACGTAGTGCCTGGGGCTTCGCCCACCGTTGCGTTGACTGTGAAGGCTTGAGGGGCGGTTGGCACGGCAATGCCATCGCTGGCCGCACCGCCCTGAGGCACGCTTGGCGGGTTGGCGACGAACAGCGTGTCGCCGTTGCGGCTTTCGATCTTGTCGATGATGTACGGGGTGATCTTGTAGCCGCCGTTGGCAAAGGTGCTCCAGCCTGTGGCGATCTCCATTGGCGTCAGGGTCGCGGTGCCCAGCGCCAGGGACAGGTTGGGTGGCAGGTCCTGTTTGTTGAAGCCGAAGCGAGTGATGTAATCGATGGTCTTGCCTACGCCCATCGCTTGCAGCAAGCGGATCGACACCAGGTTGCGCGACTTGTACAGCGCTTCACGCAGGCGAATCGGGCCGAGAAAGGTGTTGGTGTCGTTCTTCGGGCGCCAGACCTTGTCCAGATACTCGTCGACGAACACGATCGGTGCGTCGTTCACCAGGCTGGAGGCGGTGTAGCCGCTATCCAGTGCGGCGGCGTAGACGAACGGTTTGAAGCTCGAACCCGGCTGGCGCTTGGCTTGCAATGCGCGATTGTAGTTGCTCTGTTCGAAGGCGAAACCGCCGACCAGCGAACGAATGGCGCCGTTCTGCGGGTCCAGGGACACCAGCGCGCCCTGGGCCTGCGGGATCTGGCTGAATTTCAGCGAAGTGTCCGGCTGACGCTGCACGCGAATCAGATCGCCGACCTGGGCCACGTCCGATGGTTGTTTCGGGCTGGCGCCCATGCTGTTGGTGTTCAGGAACGGCCGGGCCCATTTCATGGTGTCCCAGCTCACGTGTTCCTGGCCGGTGCGGGTCAGCACTTGCAGGCCGTTCTTGTCGACCTGGGTCACGATGGCCGGTTCCAGGCCGCTGATGGTGCGTTGTTTGGTCAGCTCGGTGGCCCAGGCTTCGCGAGTCTTGCCTGGCAGCCGCGACTCGGGTCCGCGATAGCCGTGGCGCTGATCGTAAGTCATCAGGCCTTCGTGGACCGCGGTGTTGGCCAGTTCCTGGAGGTCGCTCGGCACCGTGGTGGTGACGCGAAAGCCCTCGGTATACGCATCGCTGCCATAACGTCCGACCATTTCGGCACGGGCCATTTCGGCGATGTACGGGGCATTCACTTCCGGAGTCGGCACGTGGTAGCTGGCGTTCAACGGCTCGTTGACCGCAGCGGTGTAGTCGGCCTCGCTGATTTTCCCGAGCTTGTACATGCGCCCCAGGATCCAGTCGCGACGCTCCTTGCTGCGCGCCGGGTTGGCCAGCGGGTTGAAGCGCGACGGTGCCTTGGGCAGGCCGGCAATCATCGCCATCTGCGCCAGGCTGACATCACGGATCGATTTGCCGTAATAAACCTGCGCCGCCGCCTCGATGCCGTACGCACGGTTACCCAGATAGATTTTGTTGACGTACAGCTCGAGGATCTCGTCCTTGGTCAGCTGCCGTTCGATCTGCAGGGCCAGCAGGATCTCGGTGGTCTTGCGCGAAAAGCTGCGTTCGCTGCTCAGGAAGAAGTTTTTCGCCACCTGCATGGTGATCGTGCTGCCGCCGGACTGGATGTGTCCGCTTTTGACCAACTGGGATGCCGCACGCATCAGGCTGCTCGGATCGACACCGTAGTGGTTGGCGAAATTGTCGTCTTCAGCACTTAGTAACGCATTGATGAAATTGGGCGGAATGTCGGCGAAACGGATCGGTGTACGGCGCATTTCGCCGAATTCTGCGATCAACTTGTTATCGCTGCTGTAGACCCGCAAAGGGATCTGCAACTGGATGCTTCTCAGTGCCTCCACGGACGGCAGCCCGGGACTAAGGTAGAGGTACGCCCCGCTCAGACCCAGAAGGAGTCCGCAGAAAACCGCGACGATGGACCAACCGAAAAACTTCAGCAGACGAATCAAGGCTTTTGGATATCCAGGGCAAAAAATGAATTGGGCAACAGGGTTCAGGCTAAATGAGAACGACCCGCGCATTAAGCAAATGCGGAAAAAAAGCGCTGGGCATTATAAGCATTTTTCTGCTCGGGAGCGTGGTTGGCGCTGCTCTCAAGACGGGTGGATTGAACGCAATTGACAATGCAGAGTCCGTAACTCACGGAAAGTCATAGGGAATTGGTTGTGCCAGGACTCTTCAACAAAAAATCCAATACGCTGCTGGGAATCGACATCAGCTCCACCTCGGTGAAACTTCTTGAGTTGAGCCGTCAGGGTGAGCGCTACCGTGTCGAGGCCTATGCGGTCGAGCCGTTGCCGGTCGGGGCGGTGATCGAAAAAAATATCGCCGAGCTCGAAGGCGTGGGGTCGGCCCTCGCCCGCGCGCTGGCCAAGGCCAGAACCGGCCTCAAGAACGTGGCCGTGGCCGTGGCAGGCTCGGCGGTGATCACCAAGACCATCGAGATGGAGGCCGGTCTTTCCGAGGACGAGATGGAAAGCCAGCTGAAAATCGAGGCTGACCAGTACATCCCTTATCCCTTGGACGAAGTCGCGATCGACTTTGAAGTCCAGGGCACCTCCGGGCGCAATCCCGAGCGCGTCAACGTGCTGCTCGCTGCTTGCCGCAAGGAAAACGTCGAGGTCCGCGAGGCAGTCCTGGCCTTGGCGGGGCTTACCGCCCGCGTGGTCGATGTCGAGGCCTACGCGCTGGAGCGCTCATTCGCGTTGCTGGCCAGTCGGCTTGCGGTTTCCGGGGAGCGTTTGACGGTCGCAGTGGTGGATATCGGTGCCACCATGACCACTCTGAGCGTGCTGCACGGCGGGCGGATTATCTACACCCGCGAACAATTGTTCGGTGGTCGGCAATTGACCGAGCAAATCCAGCGTCGCTATGGCCTGACGCTGGAGCAGGCGGGGCTGGCGCAAAAGAAGGGCGGCCTGCCGGATGACTATGCCAGTGAGGTCTTGCAGCCATTTCGAGAGGCGCTGGTGCAGCAGGTGTCGCGCTCGTTGCAGTTCTTCTTCGCCTCAGGCCGGTACAGCACCGTCGACCATGTCCTGTTGGTCGGCGGTACCGCGTCGATCCCGGGACTGGACCGTTTGATCGAGCAGCAATTGGGCACGCCGACCCAGGTTGCGAATCCTTTTTTCGAAATGACTCTGGGCAGCAAGGTCAATGGTGCTGCTCTGGCGAGTGATGCCCCGGCGTTGATGATCGCCTGTGGCCTGGCCCTCAGGAGCTTCGATTGATGGCACGGATCAACCTTTTACCCTGGCGCGAGGAGCGGCGTGAAGCCCGCCGCAAGCGCTTCCTGCTGATCCTGGTGGCCGTGATGGTGGGCACGATGGGCGCGGTGCTGGTCGCGAACCAGGCCATCAGCGGTGCCATCGACCGGCAAGTCGCCCGTAACGACTACATCGGCAAGCAAGTCGCTGTGGTCGATGAGCGAATCAAACAGATCGATGATCTCAAAGCGCGCCGTCAGCAACTGGTCGAGCGCATGCGCATCATCCAGGACCTGCAAGGCAATCGCCAAATCAGCGGGCGAATATTTGACCAGTTGGCGCGAGCACTGCCCGACGGCGTGTATTTCACCGAAGTGAAAATGACCGCAAAGACCTTGTCCATCACCGGCGCTGCGCAATCCAACAACCGTGTTTCAGACTTGATGCGCAACCTCGAGGCATCAGACTGGTTCGATGCGCCGAGCCTGACTGAGGTCAAGGCCACAGCTGCCGGTCAGGTGGAGCCGGCCAACGTCTTCCAGTTGACCGTGCGCCAGACTCGACCCGCAGCACCGGAGGGGGGCAAATGAGTCCATCCGAATGGTTCGAAGGGCTGCGCAAGATCGACATCAATGAACTGGATACCAGCAACATGGGTTCCTGGCCGCCGCCGATCAAGTTTCTGGTGGCCGGGTTGCTCATGCTTCTGGTGCTGGCCCTGGGCTACAACTTTTCCACTCGCGACCTTGAGAGCCAACTCGATCTCAAACGCGAGGAAGAGTCGACTCTCAAGGAGCAGTTCGCCGGCAAAGCCCGCATGGCGGCGAATCTGGATCTCTACACCCGGCAGTTGAAGGAAATGGAGAACGCCTTCGGCGAGCTGTTGCGGCAACTGCCCGGCGACACCGAGGTGCCCGGTTTGCTGGAAGACATCACTCGTACCGGTCTGGGTAGTGGTCTGGAGTTCGAAGAGATCAAGCTGCTGCCGGAGGTCGCCCAGCCGTTTTACATCGAACTGCCGATCCAGATCACGGTCACCGGGGATTACCACGATCTGGCCACCTTCGTCAGTGGTGTGGCCGGGTTGCCGCGAATCGTCACCTTGCACGATTTCGACCTTGCCCCCGTCAGCCCCCAGGGGGGGCCGAAGCTGCGCTTGAGCATCCTCGCCAAGACCTACCGCTACAACGACAAGGGACAGCATCAATGAGACCGGCGCAGTGTTTTTCGGTAATGGTGGTGCTGTCTGCTCTGTCCGGTTGTGGCGCAGGCGATGACTACGACGATCTGGACGCGTACATGGACGAAATGCGCCTGCGTGGGCCGGGCAGGATTGAACCAACGCCGGTATTCCGGTCTTACCCGACATTCACTTACAACGCGGCGAATCTGCGCAGCCCTTTTTCACCGCAGGTCAGCAGCGATCTGGCGGCTCAGCGGCGGGGTTCACGTAACGTCAAGCCCGACCCTGGTCGGGTCAAGCAATACCTTGAAGGTTTCAACATCGAGCAGTTTGAAATGGTCGGCACCCTTTCCAATGCAACGGGCTCTTATGCCTTGCTGCGAGGGGCGGGCGGGGTCCATCGGTTGAAAGTCGGCGATTACCTGGGGCGAAACGACGGACGGATCGTTGCGATCAGTGGCTCGCAAGTCGATGTGGTTGAAATTGTCCCTGATGGTCAAGGCGCGTGGCTGGAGCGTCCCCGGACCATTCCTTTGAAAGAGCACTCATAGTGGAACTCCAATAATGAACAGGATTCTCTCCACCGTCGGCCTTTCGCTATGGATAGCGTTGTTGTCGCCGATGGTACAAGCGGCCAATCTCAAGGCGCTGGATGTCGCTGCGCTGCCGGGAGACCGTGTCGAGTTGAAGTTGTCGTTCGATGCGCCACCCCCGGTGCCCCACGGCTATACGACGGAGTCGCCGGCCCGGATTGCCCTGGATTTGCCGGGTGTCGCCAGTCAGCTGGCCAGCAAGACTCGCGATCTCGGCAGTGGAAATGCCCGTAGTGCAACGGTGGTGGAAGCCCGGGACCGTACGCGGTTGATCATCAACCTGACCCAGTTGGCCCCGTACGACTCGCGAATTGAAGGCAACAATTTGCTGGTAGTTGTCGGGCAGGGTGTCAAACCGTCGACATCCAGGCCGGCGGCCACGGCAATGCCGGTTCCGGCACGCGCCGCTACGCCGGCAGGCAAGGCCATTCGGGGTGTGGATTTTCAGCGCGGCACGCAGGGCGAGGGCAATGTGGTGATCGACTTGTCGGATCCATCGATGGCGCCCGATATACAAGAGCGCGAGGGCAAGATCATCGTTGGCTTTGCCAAAACCCGATTGCCCGAGCCGTTGCGCGTGCGTCTGGATGTGAAGGATTTCGCCACGCCAGTGCAGTTCGTCAATGCCAGCGCGAGCGGCGATCGAGCGACCATCAGCATTGAGCCTGGTGGCAGGTTCGATTATTCGACCTATCAGACCGACAGCAAGCTCACGGTCAGCGTTCGCCCGGCGACGGCCGACGACCTGCAAAAGCGCAATGCCGGGCAACACGCCTACAGCGGAGAGAAACTTTCGCTGAATTTCCAGGACATTGATGTGCGCTCGGTACTGCAACTGATCGCCGACTTCACCAACCTCAATCTGGTGGCCAGCGACACGGTACAAGGGGGGATTACCCTGCGCTTGCAGAGCGTGCCGTGGGATCAGGCGCTGGATCTGGTGCTGAAAACCAAGGGGCTGGACAAGCGCAAGGTCGGCAATGTCCTGCTTGTTGCGCCGGCCGATGAAATTGCTGCCCGTGAGCGCCAGGAGCTGGAATCACAGAAGCAGATCGCCGATCTGGCGCCATTGCGTCGGGAGCTGTTGCAGGTCAACTACGCCAAGGCGGCGGACATCGCCAAGCTCTTCCAGTCGGTGACCAGTGCCGAAGCGAAACCCGACGAACGGGGGTCGATCACCGTCGATGAGCGCACCAACAACATCATTGCCTACCAGACCCAGGACCGGCTTGACGAGCTGCGCAGGATTGTCACGCAGCTGGATATCCCGGTGCGTCAGGTGATGATCGAGGCGCGGATCGTCGAAGCCAACGTCGACTATGACAAAAGCCTTGGGGTGCGCTGGGGTGGTTCGATACAGAACAAGGGCAACTGGAACACCTCCGGCGTCAGCAATGGACTCAATGGGTCATCGACCATCGGTACACCCGGCAGTACCAGCACCAACTCACCGTTCGTCGACATGGGCGTAGCCAACAACACCTCGGGAATCGGCATCGCGTTCATCACCGATAACGTCTTGCTGGACCTGGAGCTGACGGCGATGGAAAAAACCGGTRACGGGGAAATCGTCTCACAGCCCAAGGTGGTCACGTCCGACAAGGAAACCGCCAAAATCCTCAAAGGCACTGAGATTCCCTATCAGGAAGCCAGTTCCAGTGGCGCGACTTCGGTGTCGTTCAAGGAGGCTTCGCTGTCGCTGGAGGTGACGCCGCAGATCACGCCCGACAACCGGATCATCATGGAGGTCAAGGTGACCAAGGACGAACCGGACTTCCTGAACAAGGTCCAGGATGTGCCGCCGATCAAGAAAAACGAGGTCAACGCCAAGGTCCTGGTCAACGATGGCGAGACCATCGTCATTGGCGGTGTTTTCTCAAATACTCAGAGCAAGGTCGTAGATAAGGTGCCATTTATTGGCGATGTGCCGTATCTTGGCCGCCTTTTCCGGCGTGATGTGGTTTCGGAGAAAAAATCCGAGCTGTTGGTATTCCTCACTCCGCGTATCATGAATAACCAGGCGATTGCTGTGAGTCATTGATTCTGTGCGAAATTTGATTCTTGTTGGACCGATGGGTGCTGGAAAAAGCACCATCGGCCGGTTGCTGGCCAAAGAGCTGCGCCTGCCATTCAAAGATTCCGATAAGGAAATTGAATTGCGCACGGGCGCCAATATCCCTTGGATCTTCGATAAAGAAGGCGAACCGGGCTTTCGTGATCGCGAGCAGGCAATGATTGCCGAGCTGTGCGATTACGACGGTGTGGTGCTGGCGACAGGCGGGGGCGCGGTCATGCGCGAAGCCAATCGCCGGGCACTGCATGCCGGTGGGCGAGTGGTTTATCTGCATGCGTCGGTCGAGCAGCAGGTCGGTCGCACGGCCCGCGACCGCAATCGGCCACTGTTGCGTACTGCCGATCCGGCCAAGACCCTTCGGGATCTGTTGGCGATCCGCGATCCGCTTTATCGGGAAATTGCCGACCTGGTGGTCGAAACCGATGAGCGACCGCCACGAATGGTCGTACTCGACATTCTAGAGCGCTTGCAGCAGCTGCCACCCCGTTAAAGCGCCGCGCGAAATGCGCTATCCTCGACGTCGCGCCATGACCGCTCAAGGTTGTGGCGGATGGCTACCGAACGGCGTCACACCAGCAGAGGCCGTGGATATTCGTAAACTCAGGGCAGGATGCCTGATTCATCTTCACTGTGGGGACACATGCAGACACTCAAGGTCGATCTAGGCGAGCGCAGCTACCCGATTCATATTGGCGAAGGTTTGTTGGATCAGCCCGAGCTGCTGGCCCCGCATATTCGCGGACGGCAAGTAGCGATCATCACCAACGAGACTGTTGCGCCGCTCTATCTCGAGCGTCTGACCCGCAGCCTGGCGCAGTTCTCGGTGATTTCCGTGGTGCTGCCCGACGGCGAAGCCTTCAAGACCTGGGAAACCCTGCAACTTATTTTCGACGGCCTGCTGACTGCCCGGCATGACCGCCGCACCACAGTGATCGCCCTCGGTGGCGGTGTGATCGGTGACATGGCCGGCTTTGCCGCCGCCTGCTACCAGCGCGGCGTCGATTTCATTCAGGTTCCGACCACGCTGCTGTCTCAGGTCGACTCTTCGGTGGGCGGCAAGACCGGGATCAACCATCCGCTGGGCAAGAATATGGTCGGCGCCTTCTACCAGCCCAACGTGGTGCTGATCGATACTGCCAGCCTCAATACCCTGCCGGCGCGCGAGCTGTCCGCCGGATTGGCCGAAGTCATCAAGTACGGGCTGATCTGTGATGAGCCTTTCCTGACCTGGCTTGAAGACAACGTCGACCGCCTGCGCAATCTGGATCAACAAGCCCTGACTTATGCCATCGAGCGCTCCTGCGCGGCCAAGGCGGCGGTGGTCGGCGCCGATGAGAAAGAGACCGGTGTTCGTGCCACCTTGAACCTGGGCCACACTTTTGGCCACGCGATCGAAACCCACATGGGCTATGGTGTGTGGCTACATGGTGAAGCTGTGGCTGCTGGCACCGTAATGGCGCTGGAAATGTCCAGGCGACTGGGCTGGATCAGCGAGCAGGAGCGTGATCGCGGCATTCGTCTGTTCCAGCGTGCGGGTCTGCCGGTCATTCCGCCAGAAGAGATGACAGAAGCCGATTTTCTCGAACACATGTCCATTGATAAAAAAGTGATCGACGGTCGTTTGCGCCTGGTGCTGCTGCGCCGCATGGGTGAAGCGGTGGTGACCGACGATTATCCGAAAGAGGTTCTACAGGCCACGCTGGGGGCAGACTACCGCGCCCTGGCCCAGCTTAAAGGTTAATAAGAACACGATGACTAGTTTGCATGCCGACGAGGCTTTCCTCGGCCATTACCAGTTGAGTCATGACCCTTTTGCTCCTCGGGTGCCTGGCTTCAAATTTTTCCCGGCCCAGCGCAAGCCCGTGCTGGGACAACTGCATCACCTGGCGCGTTACAGCCAGTTGCTGCTGGTGGTCACCGGTCCCGAGGGCAGTGGCAAGACCCTGTTGCGTCAGGCCCTGGTTGCCAGCACCAACAAGCAATCGGTACAAAGTCTGGTGGTGTCCGCCCGCGGCGCCGGCGATGCGGCCGGGGTGTTGCGTCAGGTGGCCCARGCGCTGAACGTTGCCCAGGCTGATGCCGACGCTATTCTGGCCCAGGTGGTGCAGCTTGCACTGACCGGGCAGGAAGTCTATCTGCTGGTCGATGACGCCGAACAACTCGACGAGTCCGCCCTTGAGGCGCTGATGACCCTGGCTGCCGGCGCGCCTGAAGGCCGCCCGCATGTGTTCCTGTTCGGTGAAACTTCGCTGATTGCTCAGCTTGAGGCTTTGCATCTCGAGGAAGAGCGTTTCCATGTCATCGAGTTGCAACCCTACACCGAGGAAGAAACCCGCGAATATCTGGAGCAGCGGCTTGAAGGCGCTGGTCGCGGTATCGAACTTTTCACCGCAGATCAGATCTCTGATATTCACGAAAGCTCCGAAGGTTGGCCTGGCAGCATCAATCAGGTCGCCCGCGATGCAATGATCGAAGCCATGATCGCCAGCCGCTCAGCGGTCAAGCGTCCAAAAATGGGGTTCAATATGCCGAAGAAACACGTATTGGCGATTTCCGCCGTGGTCGTGGTCGCGGTAGCTGCCGCCTGGCTGATGCCGGGTCGCAACAAGGCACCGACCACGGGTGCACCGGCCAACGAACAGGCGCAACTGCCGCTTGGCCAGGGTCAGCCAACAGCGAATGGCGGTGCTCCGGCCGTCGAATTCGCCGGTAATACGCAGCCGATGCCGTTGCCGTTGGTCGGTAACTCGCAACCGGTCATGCGCGGTCCGCTGGCTGAAGCCGCGGGTGGCATTACCGAGGGCGACGACGGCGTGCCGGTTGAAGGTTCCAGCGCCACACCGCCGACCGTCACCACAACCGCACCGCCTGTGGGTGTTCCTGCCGGTCCTGCGCCGACGCCAGCGGCCAAGCCGACCCCTGCGCCGACTCAGGTCGCCACCGCCAAGCCAGCGCCTGCTCCAGTGGCCAAACCTGCTCCAGCCCCAGCCAAGCCAGCCGTTGCTGCTGCGGCCAAGCCTGCCGAGAAACCGGCTCCGACTCCGGCGGCCAAGGCTGCTGGCGGCACCTGGTACGCAGGGCAAGCACCGGGCAACTACGTGGTGCAAATCCTTGGCACCAGCTCTGAAGCGAGCGCGCAAAGCTTCGTCAAGGAGCAGGGCGGCGAGTACCGTTACTTCAAGAAAGTCCTCAACGGCAAGCCGCTTTACGTGATCACCTACGGCAACTTCGCCAATCGTGATGCAGCTGTTTCCGCCATCAAGGCCTTGCCAGCGAAGGTTCAGGCTGGTAAACCTTGGCCTCGCACTGTCGCCAGCGTCCAACAGGAACTGGCAACAACTCGCTGAAGATTCGGCGGCCTTACCCAGGCCGCCTCTCCAAGCACCTCAAAATTTCTACAAGCGCGCGCCGCCTTCCGGGCTGCGTGCCTTGTGGTGTCTGCGTCACAGTAGTCTTTGAGTCGTTGCGGTCAAAATTAAAAAAAGTTTTGACTAGCACAGCAGATCGCTTTAAACCTTTCACAAATGCGACATAGATTTGCGGCATTTCGTCGTCAAATTTGTGAGGCTAAGTGTCGGTGTGTACAATGACCTCCCTTTTGTCCCCGCAAAGCTGGCGTACGTTCGGCGTGGATGGCAAGTGGTTGAATTGAAAAGAAATTTGCTTCGCGAGAAGCAGCCTGGTGAGAAAGTGTCTATGAAAGCAGGTCTGTACCAACCAGATGAATTCAAGGATAACTGCGGTTTCGGCCTGATAGCCCATATGCAGGGCGAGCCCAGTCATACCCTTTTGCAAACGGCCATCGAGGCCCTGACCTGCATGACCCACCGCGGTGGGATTAATGCCGACGGCAAGACCGGTGACGGTTGCGGTCTGCTGATTCAAAAGCCGGACGTGTTCCTGCGAGCCATCGCCCAGGAAACCTTCGGCGTCGAAATGCCCAAGCAATACGCTGTGGGCATGGTTTTCTTCAACCAGGACCCGGTCAAAGCCGAAGCCGCTCGCGAGAACATGAACCGCGAGATCCTTGCCGCCGGCCTGCAACTCGTCGGCTGGCGCAAAGTGCCGATCGACACCAGTGTCCTCGGCCGCCTGGCCCTTGAGCGCCTGCCGCAGATCGAGCAAGTGTTCATCGGCGGTGAAGGCCTGAGCGATCAGGACATGGCCGTCAAACTGTTCACCTCCCGTCGTCGCTCGTCTGTGGCCAACGCCGCTGACACCGACCACTACGTCTGCAGCTTTTCGCACAAGACCATCATTTACAAAGGCCTGATGATGCCGGCGGACTTGACCGCCTTCTATCCGGACCTGAGCGATGAGCGCCTGCAAACCTCGATTTGCGTGTTCCACCAGCGCTTCTCCACCAACACCCTGCCGAAATGGCCGCTGGCCCAACCGTTCCGCTTCCTGGCGCACAACGGCGAGATCAACACCATCACCGGCAACCGCAACTGGGCCGTGGCCCGTCGCACCAAGTTCACCAACGATCTGATGGACCTGGAAGAACTCGGCCCGCTGGTCAACCGCGTGGGTTCCGACTCTTCGAGCATGGACAACATGCTGGAGCTGATGGTCACCGGTGGCATCGACCTGTTCCGTGGCGTGCGGATGATCATTCCGCCGGCGTGGCAGAACGTCGAGACCATGGACCCGGATCTGCGTGCGTTCTACGAATACAACTCGATGCACATGGAACCGTGGGACGGCCCGGCCGGCGTGGTAATGACCGACGGTCGTTACGCGGTGTGCCTGCTCGACCGTAACGGTCTGCGTCCGGCGCGTTGGGTCACCACCAAGAACGGCTTCATCACTCTGGCCTCGGAAATCGGTGTCTGGAACTACCAGCCTGAAGACGTGATCGCCAAGGGCCGTGTGGGACCTGGCCAGATCTTTGCCGTGGACACCGAAACCGGTCAGATCCTCGACACCGACGCCATCGACAACCGCCTCAAGTCCCGTCATCCGTACAAGCAATGGCTGCGCAAGAATGCCCTGCGCATCCAGGCGACCATGGAAGACAATGACCACGGTTCAGCGTTCTACGACGTCGATCAGCTCAAGCAATACATGAAGATGTACCAGATCACGTTCGAAGAGCGCGACCAGGTGCTGCGTCCGCTCGGCGAACAGGGCTACGAAGCCGTGGGCTCGATGGGCGACGATACGCCGATGGCCGTGCTGTCCCAGCGCGTGCGCACGCCGTACGACTATTTCCGCCAGCAGTTCGCGCAGGTCACCAACCCGCCGATCGACCCGCTGCGTGAAGCCATCGTCATGTCGCTGGAAATCTGCCTCGGTGCCGAGCGCAACATTTTCCAGGAGTCGCCGGAACACGCTTCGCGCGTGATTCTCAGCTCGCCGGTCATTTCCCCGGCCAAGTGGCGCTCGCTGATGAACCTCGATCGTCCGGGCTTCGAGCGCGCGATCATCGATCTCAACTACGACGAAAGCGTCGGTCTCGAAGCGGCAATCCGCAATGTTGCCGATCAGGCTGAAGAAGCCGTGCGCTCCGGTCGCACTCAGGTCGTACTGAGTGACCGTCACATCGCTCCAGGCAAATTGCCGATCCACGCATCCCTGGCGACCGGCGCGGTGCACCACCGCCTGACCGAAAAAGGCCTGCGCTGCGACTCCAACATCCTGGTGGAAACCGCGACCGCTCGCGATCCGCATCACTTCGCCGTGTTGATCGGTTTCGGCGCCTCCGCCGTTTATCCGTTCCTGGCTTACGAAGTGCTGGGCGACCTGATCCGTACCGGTGAAGTGCTGGGCGACCTCTACGAGGTGTTCAAGAACTACCGTAAAGGCATCACCAAGGGGCTGCTCAAGATCCTGTCGAAGATGGGCATCTCGACCATCACTTCGTACCGCGGTGCGCAGTTGTTCGAGGCCATCGGCCTGTCCGAGGAAGTCTGCAGCCTGAGCTTCCGAGGCGTACCGAGTCGCATCAAGGGTGCGCGTTTCGTCGACATCGAAGCTGAGCAGAAGGCCCTGGCCACAGAAGCCTGGAGCCCGCGCAAGCCAATCCAGCAGGGTGGTTTGCTGAAGTTCGTCCACGGTGGCGAATATCACGCGTACAACCCGGACGTGGTCAACACCCTGCAGGCCGCCGTGCAGCAGGGTGACTACAGCAAGTTCAAGGAATACACGTCGCTGGTGGACAACCGCCCGGTGTCGATGATCCGCGACCTGCTGAAAGTCAAAACCCTCGACACGCCGTTGGATATGAGCGAAATCGAACCGCTGGAATCGGTGCTCAAGCGCTTCGACTCCGCCGGTATCTCCCTGGGCGCCCTGTCGCCGGAAGCTCACGAAGCCCTGGCCGAAGCCATGAACCGCCTCGGTGCGCGTTCCAACTCCGGCGAAGGCGGCGAAGACCCGGCGCGCTACGGCACTATCAAGAGCTCGAAAATCAAGCAGGTCGCCACCGGCCGTTTCGGTGTGACCCCGGAGTACCTGGTCAACGCTGAAGTGCTGCAGATCAAGGTCGCCCAGGGCGCCAAGCCTGGCGAAGGTGGTCAACTGCCAGGCGGCAAGGTCAACGGTCTGATCGCCAAGCTGCGTTATGCAGTGCCGGGCGTGACCCTGATTTCGCCGCCGCCGCACCACGACATCTATTCGATCGAAGACTTGTCGCAGCTGATTTTCGACCTGAAACAGGTCAACCCGCAGGCGCTGGTCTCGGTGAAGCTGGTAGCAGAAGCGGGCGTCGGCACCATCGCTGCCGGTGTGGCCAAGGCCTATGCGGACTTGATCACCATCTCCGGCTACGACGGCGGCACCGGTGCATCGCCGCTGACCTCGATCAAATACGCGGGCGCTCCGTGGGAACTCGGCCTGGCCGAAACCCACCAGACCCTGCGCGGCAACGACCTGCGCGGCAAAGTCCGGGTGCAGACCGACGGCGGCCTGAAAACCGGCCTTGACGTGATCAAGGCGGCAATCCTCGGCGCTGAAAGCTTCGGCTTCGGCACCGCGCCAATGATCGCTCTGGGCTGCAAATACCTGCGCATCTGCCACCTGAACAACTGCGCCACCGGCGTTGCGACCCAGAACGAGAAGCTGCGCAAGGATCACTACATCGGTACCGTCGACATGGTGGTGAATTTCTTCACCTACGTCGCCACCGAGACCCGTGAGTGGCTGGCCAAGCTGGGCGTGCGCTCCCTCGAAGAGCTGATCGGCCGTACCGATCTGCTGGAAGTCCTCGAAGGACAGACCGCCAAGCAACATCACCTGGACCTGACTCCGTTGCTGGGCAGCGACCACGTGCCGGCGGACAAACCGCAGTTCTGCGGTGTGGAACGCAACCCGCCGTTCGACAAGGGCCTGCTGGCCGAGAAAATGGTCACCATGGCCACCTCGGCGATCAATGACCTGAGCGGTGCCGAGTTCGACCTGGAAATCTGCAACTGCGACCGTTCCATCGGTGCGCGCATCTCTGGCGAAATCGCGCGCAAGCACGGCAACCAGGGCATGGCCAACGCGCCGATCACGTTCCGCTTCAAAGGCACGGCCGGGCAAAGTTTCGGCGTGTGGAACGCTGGCGGCCTGAACATGTACCTGGAAGGCGACGCCAACGACTACGTCGGCAAGGGCATGACCGGCGGCAAGCTGGTGATCGTTCCGCCCAAGGGCAGCGTCTACCGCACCCAGGACAGTGCCATTATCGGCAACACCTGCCTGTACGGTGCTACTGGCGGCAAGCTGTTCGCTGCCGGCACCGCGGGCGAGCGTTTTGCCGTGCGTAACTCTGGTGCCCACACTGTGGTGGAAGGCACTGGCGATCACTGCTGCGAGTACATGACTGGTGGTTTCGTCTGCGTATTGGGCAAGACCGGTTACAACTTCGGCTCTGGCATGACCGGCGGTTTCGCCTACGTGCTCGACCAGGACAACAGCTTCGTTGACCGGGTCAACCACGAACTGGTGGAAATCCAGCGGATCAGCGGCGAGGCGATGGAAGCCTACCGCAGCCACCTGCAAAACGTGCTGAACGAGTACGTCGAGGAAACAGATAGCGAGTGGGGTCGTGAACTCGCCGAAAACCTCGATGACTACTTGCGCCGTTTCTGGCTGGTCAAGCCCAAGGCTGCCAACCTGAAATCGTTGCTTTCCAGCACCCGTGCCAATCCGCAGTGATATGCGCCTGAAGAGTTTGATGAGGTTTTAAAATGGCTGAACGTCTGAATAATGACTTCCAGTTCATCGAGGTCGGGCGCAAGGATCCGAAGAAGAAACTGTTGCGTCAACGCAAGAAAGAGTTCGTGGAAATCTACGAACCCTTCAAACCCCAGCAGTCGGCCGACCAGGCCCACCGCTGCCTGGGTTGCGGTAACCCGTATTGCGAGTGGAAGTGCCCGGTGCACAACTTCATTCCCAACTGGCTGAAGCTGGTGGCCGAGGGCAACATCCTCCAGGCCGCCGAGCTGTCGCACCAGACCAACACCCTGCCGGAAGTCTGCGGCCGGGTGTGCCCGCAGGATCGTCTGTGCGAGGGTGCCTGCACCCTCAACGACGGTTTCGGCGCGGTGACCATCGGTTCGGTGGAGAAGTACATCACCGACACCGCGTTCGCCATGGGCTGGCGCCCGGACATGTCCAAGGTCAAGCCGACCGGCAAGCGTGTCGCGATCATCGGTGCCGGGCCTGCAGGCCTGGGCTGTGCCGACGTGCTGGTGCGCGGCGGCGTGACCCCGGTGGTGTTCGACAAGAACCCGGAAATCGGCGGTCTGCTGACCTTCGGCATCCCCGAGTTCAAGCTGGAAAAGACCGTGCTGAGCAATCGTCGCGAAGTCTTCACCGACATGGGTATCGAGTTCCGCCTCAACACCGAGGTAGGCACGGACGTGACCATGGAGCAACTGCTCGAAGAATACGATGCGGTCTTCATGGGCATGGGCACCTACACCTACATGAAGGGCGGCTTTGCCGGGGAAGACCTGCCGGGCGTGCATGACGCACTGGACTTCCTGATCGCCAACGTCAACCGCAACCTGGGCTTTGAAAAGTCGCCGGAAGACTTCGTCGACATGAAAGGCAAGAAGGTTGTGGTGCTGGGCGGTGGCGATACGGCGATGGACTGCAACCGTACGTCGATCCGCCAGGGCGCCAAGGCAGTGACCTGTGCCTATCGTCGTGACGAAGCGAACATGCCGGGCTCGCGCAAAGAGGTGAAGAACGCCAAGGAAGAAGGCGTGAAATTCCTCTACAACCGCCAGCCGATCGCCATCGTTGGTGAAGACAAGGTCGAAGGTGTGAAGGTGGTCGAGACCCGTCTCGGCGAACCGGACGCCCGTGGCCGTCGCAGCCCCGAGCCAATCCCGGGCTCCGAAGAGATCATCCCGGCCGACGCCGTGGTCATCGCCTTCGGTTTCCGCCCGAGCCCGGCGCCGTGGTTCGAACAGTTCGAGATCCAGACCGACAGCCAGGGCCGCGTGGTGGCGCCGGAACAAGGTCAGTACAAGCACCAGACCAGCAACCCGAAAATCTTCGCCGGTGGCGACATGGTGCGCGGTTCCGACCTGGTGGTAACGGCGATCTTCGAAGGCCGCAATGCGGCGGAAGGGATCCTGGATTATCTGGGCGTGTAACCCCCGATCCAGAGCCAAATGCAATACCCCCTGTGGGAGCGAGCTTGCTCGCGATAGCGGTGGACCAGTCGACAGAAATGTTGAATGTGACGCCGCCATCGCGAGCAAGCTCGCTCCCACAGTTGTTTCGCGGTGTTGCTAAACTCTGTATTTCATTGCGACAAATTGACCCGAAAGACAAAAGCCTCCGCTCTTGCCGTGCCTTTTGCGCCCGGCTCTGAGAAAATGCCCTCACTTTTTTTCCGGATGCCGACATGACTGCCCTGAAGAACGACCGTTTCCTGCGCGCCCTGCTCAAGCAACCCGTAGACGTCACCCCCGTGTGGATGATGCGTCAGGCCGGTCGCTACCTGCCTGAATACCGCGCCAGCCGCGCCAAGGCCGGCGATTTCATGAGCCTGTGCATGAACCCGGCGTTCGCTTGCGAAGTCACGATGCAGCCGCTCGACCGTTATCCACAGCTGGATGCGGCGATCCTCTTTTCCGACATCCTGACCATCCCCGATGCCATGGGCCAGGGCCTGTACTTCGAAACCGGTGAAGGTCCGCGCTTCAGGAAAGTCGTCAGCACCCTGGCCGACATCGAATCCCTGCCGATTCCTGACCCACAGAAAGACCTGGGCTATGTGATGGACGCGGTCAGCACCATCCGCCGCGAACTGAATGGCCGCGTACCGTTGATCGGTTTCTCCGGTAGCCCATGGACCCTGGCGACCTACATGGTCGAAGGCGGCTCGTCGAAAGACTTCCGCAAGACCAAGGCCATGCTCTACGACAACCCGCAAGCCATGCACCTGCTGCTGGATAAACTCGCGCAGTCGGTCACCGGCTACCTCAACGGCCAGATCATGGCCGGTGCACAAGCGGTGCAGATCTTCGACACATGGGGCGGCAACCTGTCCGCTGCGGCGTATCAGGAATTCTCCCTGGCCTACATGCGCAAAATCGTCAGCGGCCTGATCCGCGAGCACGAAGGTCGCAAGGTGCCGGTGATCCTGTTCACCAAGAATGGCGGCCTGTGGCTGGAGAGCATTGCCGAGGCTGGCGCCGATGCGTTGGGTCTGGATTGGACCTGCGACATAGGCAACGCCCGTGCCCGTGTTGGCGACAAGGTCGCGCTGCAAGGCAACATGGATCCGACCGTGCTCTACGCCAAGCCGGAAGCGATTCGCGCTGAAGTCGGGCGCATTCTGGCCAGCTACGGCAAGGGCAGCGGCCACGTGTTCAACCTCGGTCATGGCATTACGCCTGAAGTCGATCCGGAACATGCTGGTGCATTCCTGCGTGCCGTGCATGAATTGTCGGCGCAATATCACGAGTGATCGCTGCCCGATAAAAAACGCCCAGTACAAAATGTGGGAGCGAGCCTGCTCGCGATAGTGGTGGATCAGTCAGCAAAATGTATTGGCTGACACTCCGCAATCGCGAGCAGGCTCGCTCCCACAGTGGTTTGTGGCTGGCAGAAAAAGGCTATCTCAGGTCTTTGCATCACTCAACAACGGCAACTTCGCCAGCTTCAACGCGACCAGCAGCGCAATCACCAGCAGCGTGCCAATGAACAACCCGATCCCGTTCCAGCCGCCCAGGTGCCAGAACACGCCGCCTGCCGTTCCGGCGATGCTCCCACCGGCGTAATAGCTGAACAGGTACAGCGACGATGCCTGCCCCTTGGCCGTGGTGGCGCGGCGGCCGATCCAGCTGCTGGCCACCGAGTGGGCGCCAAAGAAGCCGAAGGTAAAGATCAGCATGCCAATGATCACCAGCGGCAGCGGCGTGAACATCGTCAAGGCGAGACCACCGATCATCAGCGCGATGGTACTCCAGAGCATTTTGCGGCGACCGAGTTTGTCGGCCAGCGAGCCGATTTTCGCTGAGCTGTAGATGCCCGACAGGTACACCACCGACAGCAAGCCGACAAAGGCCTGTTCCATGTGGTACGGCGCGGCCAGCAGGCGATAGCCGATGTAGTTGAACAGCGTGACGAACGCGCCCATCAACACAAAGGCTTCAAGAAACAGCAGGGGCAGGCCGGCGTCGCGAAAGTGCATGGTGAAACCGTCGAGCAGGCTGCGCGGGTGAAGCGAGCGGGCGCGGAAGTTGCGCGATTCCGGGAGGATTTTCCAGAACACCGCCGCGGCGATCAGCGCCAGGCCACCGATCACCAGCATCGCCGTGTGCCAGCTGACGAAGTCGATCAAAACCCCGGTGATCAAGCGTCCGCTCATCCCGCCAATCGCGTTGCCACCGATGTACAAGCCCATGGCGAGGCCGATGTGCTGTGGGTGGATCTCTTCGCTCAGGTAAGTCATCGCAACCGCGGCCAGACCGCTCAACGACAATCCAATCAACGCCCGCATCAGCAGCACACCGTGCCAGCTCGGCATCATTGCACTGGCCATGGTGCACAGCGCAGCGGCGAACAGTGCGGCCACCATCACTGGTTTACGCCCGATACGGTCGGAAATCGGGCCAGTGATCAGCAGGCCGATGGCAAGCATACCGGTGGCGATAGACAGGATCAGGCTGCTCTGCGCCGCGTTGATGGAATACTCGTGGGACAGCAGCGGCATCATCGGCTGCACGCAGTAGAGCAGGGCGAAGGTCGCGAAGCCGCCGCAGAACAACGCCAGCACCGTGCGCATGAACGCCGGCGTGCCTTTTTCGATGTAGATCTCCGCCCGCTCAGCGGCGATAGCGTCCGCTGCTGCGGGAGGAACTTCATGGGCGAGTGGGGCGACAGCAGTTTTCACGTTGGACCTCGGAGGGCGCAGCCGGTCAGGCAATGAAAAAATCATATAGCTGGCTAATGATTCAATCCAATATATTGTTCGACCTGTTTGATAGCTTTTACGACCTAATGGGGTTTTCATGGAATTGCGTCACCTGCGCTACTTCATCGCCGTCGCCGAAGAACTGCACTTCGGCCGCGCCGCACAGGTACTGGGCATCTCCCAGCCACCGCTGAGCCAGCAAATTCAGGCGCTGGAACAGGAAGTCGGCGCACGGCTGTTCGAACGTACCAATCGTCGGGTCGAGCTGAGCGAGGCCGGTCGGCTGTTTCTGCAAGAGGCACGGCTGGTGCTGGCGCAGGTCGACAAAGCGGCGGATGTCGCGCGACGGGCGCAACTGGGCGAGTTGGGTGAGCTGAAAATCGGCTTCACCTCGTCGGCCCCGTTCAACTCGACCATTCCCCAGGCGATTTTCTCTTTCCGCCAGCGCTTCCCGGCGGTGCACCTGAACCTGCGGGAAATGAGCAGCACCCAGGTGGCCGATGCGCTGGTGGACGAGTCGATCGAAGTCGGCATCATGCGCCCACTCGGGTTGCCGGACTGCCTCAGCGTGGTCGAGCTGATGCGCGAGCCGCTGGTCGCGGTGCTTAGCTCCAAGCACCCGTTGGTCGAGGGCAGCGAGGAAGGCTTGTTCCTGTCAGCCCTGGCGCTTGAGCCCTTTGTGTTTTTTCCGCGCAGCTACGGTAGTGGCCTGTATGCGCAGCTGCTCAGCCTGGCCCGGGACTCCGGCTTCAGCCCGCACTTTGCCCAGGAGGCCGGAGAGGCGATGACCATCATCGGGCTTGTGGCCGCAGGTCTTGGTGTATCGGTGCTGCCGGCGTCTTATCAGCGGATGCGCATCGACGGTGTGGTCTACCGCTCGCTGCTCGATCCGGCGGCGGTGTCGGCGGTGTGGCTGGTGCAGCGAAAGGATCAGAAGTCGGCGATGGCGAGGGCGTTTGTCGAACTGCTGACGAGGAAGGTTGAGCCGTTGCAGGCGTGACTGCTGCGCAGTCAATCGCGAGCAAGCTCGCTCCCACAGTGGGTGGGTGGTGTGGCGAGCATTGTGTTCACAGCGCTGGACCCTGTGGGAGCGAGCTTGCTCGCGATGGCGTCCGAGAGAACACCAAAAAGACCAGCTGTCTGGGGCGAGAATGTACCAACCCTGCCGGAAGCTTCACCACCCGCCGTAGGACATTTCCGAAATCCTTCGCAAAGGCTACAGCGCCTTGCGACGTTGCCTGCAACTACTCCAGAATCCGCCGGCTTGTGCGCTGTGAGGGCCATCGCTAACTTGATTCGTGTCACTGATGGTCAGTGATCGGGTTTAGCAGCCCGTAGTTACATGTAGCGTATTAGCGCTCCTGAAAGGCAGGTATCTCCATACCTGCTCTTGACGGCCGCTGTGCGCAGGGCGCCTTCGGGTGCGCCGGTTCATGTAACCCGGTCTGCTAACCTGCGTACAGCTGCCACCCTTTTGATTCGTAGCGACTCGGTGTCGGCTCCTCTTTTCTGGGCACTGAATCATGACCAATAAAGCAAAAAACCGGTCGGACACCGATCCGGATACCTCACGCCAACCCAGCAAAATCTTTCTCGTCGCTCCTGAAGTCGACAACCACACTCTGCTGGAGTACGCATGTGTGTCACTGGCATCTGCGAATGCCATGGCGAGCGACTTTGCGAGGAGTCTGAACGGAGCGCAAAGCAACACCCTGCTGGGCATTCAGCAGTCGATCATGCTGGGGGAAATGGCGGTGAACCGGGTGTTGGATAACCTGGAGTCGCGCTAGTAAATCACTGGTAACTGATCGTTCCCGAAAGGGGCTTGTGAGACTTTGAGGATCCTGGGCAACCAGCCATCGCAGAGCCAGACAGGTCGATGCAGAGTCGACCTGTTTGAGAAAAACCTATTGTGGCGAGGGAGCTTGCTCCCGCTGGACTGCGCAGCTGTCGCCTTTTGGGGCCGCTAGGCGACCCAGCGGGAGCAAGCTCCCTCGCCACAGGTTATTCATTGCTTACCGGTAATTCTTCAAATTGCCTTGTTACGGCCAGCGCTTGAAAATCAGCGAAGTATTCACCCCGCCAAACGCAAAGTTATTGTTCATCACATACTGGTTGCTCATCTGCCGAAACTCGCCGCGCAGGTAGTCTAGCTTGCCGCAATGGGGGTCGACTTCGTCGAGGTTGAAGGTGTGCACGTAGAGGTCACGGTTCATCATTTCGATGCTGAACCAGGACTCCAGCGCACCGCAGGCGCCGAGGGTGTGGCCGAGGAAGCTTTTCTGCGAGCTGATCGGCATGTGTTCGCCGAACAGGCTGCTGGTGGCCAGGGTTTCGGCGATGTCGCCCTGCTCGGTGGCGGTGCCGTGGCCATTGACGTAGCCGATGTCCGAGGGTTTCAGCCCGGCGTCCTCCAGGGCCAGTTCCATGGCCCGGCGCATGGTGACTTGCTCGGGACGGGTGGTGTGCTGGCCGTCGGCGTTGCTGCCGAAACCGACGATCTCGGCATGGATGTGGGCGCCGCGGGCCAGGGCGTGTTCCAGTTCCTCAAGCACCAGCATGCCGCCGCCTTCGCCGATCACCAGGCCGTCGCGTGCGGAGTCGTAAGGGCGCGGGCTGCGTTGTGGGGTGTCGTTTTTCAGGCTGGTGGCGTAGAGCGCGTCGAAGACCATGGCTTCGGTCGGGCACAGTTCTTCGGCACCACCGGCGAGCATCAGTGGCAGGCGCCCGAACTTGATCGCCTCGTAGGCATAGCCGATGCCCTGGCTGCCGCTGGTGCAGGCGCTGGACGTCGGGATCAGGCGACCGGTGAGGCCGAAGAAGATGCTGATATTGGCTGCCGTGGTGTGCGGCATCATGCGGACGTAGGAGTTGGCGTTCAGCCCCTCGGCCACCGAGTTGAGCAGCATGTTGCCGAACGCCTTGATCTCGTCGGTGCTGCCGGTGGAGGAACCGCAGGCAACGCCCATGCGCCCGTCCTTGATCGATTCGTCGCCCAACAGGCCGGCGTCGGCCAGTGCCAGTTCCGACGCGCCGACGGCCAGCCGTGATACCCGGCCCATGCTGCGCAGTTGCTTGCGGGTCCAGTGGCTCGGCACCTTGAAGTCATCGATGGGGCCAGCCAGGCGCGTGTTGAGCTCGGTAAAACGATCCCACTCGTCCATCCGGCGAATGCCGCTGCGGTTGGCCGCGAAGTTGCCGGCGATGGTCTTCCAGTCGCTGCCCAGTGAGGTGATGCCGGCCATGCCGGTGACGACGACGCGCTTCATCAGCACAGGCCTCCATTGACGGCCAGAACCTGCCGGGTGATGTACGAGGCTTCCGCCGACATCAGGAAATTCACCGCGCCGGCCACCTCTTCAGGAGTGCCCATGCGTTGTGCCGGGATCATTTTCATCAGTTCTTCCACCGGCACGTTTTCGTCGAGCATGGCTGTGTCGATCAGACCGGGTGCGACACAGTTGACGGTGATTTTGCGCTTGCCCAGTTCAATCGCCAATGCCTTGGCCGCGCCGATCAACCCGGCCTTGGAGGCGCTGTAGTTGACCTGGCCACGGTTGCCGATCAGCCCCGACACCGAGGTGATGCAGACAATCCGTCCGGCGGCGCGACGCCGAATCATCGGCATCATCACCGGGTGCAGCACGTTGTAGAAACCGTCGAGGTTGGTGCGCATCACCACATCCCAGTCTTCCTCGCTCAGGGCCGGAAAGGCACCGTCGCGGGTCAGGCCGGCATTGAGTACCACGCCGTAATAGGCGCCGTGGGTTTCCACGTCGGCTTCGAGAATTTCCTTGCAGCGGGCGCGGTCGGACACGTCGAACTGCAGGATGCGCGCACGACGTCCCAAGGCCTCGACTTCACCCTTGACGGCTTCGGCGTCGGCCAGGCCGCTGCGGCAATGCAACACGATGTCGCGCCCGGCCTGGGCCAGGCGCAAGGCGATGGCGCGGCCGATGCCACGGCTGGAACCGGTGACCAGTACGGATTCAGTCATGACTGGACTCCTTCGGGTTCATGGAGATATTGAGCGGCCTGGGGTGGGCGGTACACGTTCAGACGGGCGGTGACGTGAATGCCGGGAGCGTTGATGTGGCACTCGAACACGCCCATGCCGTTATCGTCTTCCAGGGAGCGAATCCCGTGGATGGTCAACTCGGTACCGGCCGGAAAACTTTCAACGTTGCATTCGAATTTGCGGCTGCCGAGCAGGAAGCCCAATTCCACCGCATCACCACGCTGACGCGCATGGCAACCGGCGAAGGCGGCCACGCTCTGGGCCATAAGTTCGATGCCGACCCAGGCCGGCAGGCTGCCGTCGGGGAGGTTGAACAGGCCATCGGGCTTGACGGTCAGGCGGGTGTGAATCTGCTCTTCATCGAACGCCAGGATCCGGTCGATAAGGATCATATCGCCAGCGTGGGGCAGCAGTTCGGCGAGCGGCCAGTCAATCATGGGGCGTCTCCGATAATCAGGCTGACGTTGTTGCCACCGAAGGCAAAGGAGTTGCTCATCAGGTAGCGGGGTGCAATGGACGTCAGGCGAGTGGCCGGGGTCACCCATTGCAGCGGTGGCAGTTCGGGGTCGGGCTGCCCGTCCCAGACGTGCGGCGGCAGGGCGTGCGTGCGATTGTCCGGGCTCAGGCTCAACCAGCAGAACGCTGCCTCCAGCGCCCCGGCTGCACCGAGGGTGTGGCCGGTCATGGGTTTGCTCGACGAACAGGGCACGCCGGCCGGGAACAGCGTCGCCACGGCCTGGCTTTCCATGGCGTCGTTGTGCTGGGTGGCGGTGCCGTGCAGGTTCAGATAAGCGATCTGCTCCGGTTGCAGGTTGGCGCGGCCCAAGGCTTTGCGCATGGCTTGCAGGGCGCCACGCCCGCTCGGTTCCGGAGCGGATATGTGATGCGCATCGGAACTGGCGCCGCTGCCGAGCAAGGCAATCGCTTGGCTGTCGCCTGCACGCTTGGTCATCAGGAACAGCACCGCCGCTTCGCCAATGTTGATGCCATTGCGGTTCACCGAAAACGGATTGCAGCGTTGTTCCGAGACCGCTTCCAGCGCCGAGAAACCGTTGAGGGTCAGCTTGCACAAGGTATCGACACCGCCACACAGCACCGCGTCGCAAATGCCCAGATCCAACAGGCGCTGGGCGCTCATCAAGGCTCGGGCGCTGGAAGTGCAGGCTGTGGAAATGACATAGGCCGGCCCGCTCAATTGCAGCCATTCGGCGAGGAAGTTCGCCGGTGCTCCGAGTTCCTGTTGCTGATAGTCGTAGTCGGAAGGGAACTGCTTTTCTCGCAGGTAATGCGCCAGGCCCTGGCTGGCTTCGTCGATGCCCGAGGTGCTGGTGCCCAGCACGACACCGATGCGGTCGCGGCCGTAGGTCTGGATCGCGCTGTCGATGTCCGGACGGATTTGCAGCGTGGCTTCCAGCAACAACTGATTGTTGCGACTGTGATGGTGCGACATGTCGGCTGGAATGGTTGCCAGTTTGCCTTGGACCGCACCGACCGGCAGCGTGCGTTGCGGCACCCACCCGGCTTGTTCGCGCATGCCGCCGCAGTCGCCGGCAAACAGGTTGCGGGCAACTTCCTGCTTCTCGCGGCCCAACGCGCAGACCAATCCGAGGGCATTGAGGTATGCCGTCATGGCGTTTCACCGCTCAGGGKCGTGACTTGATAGGTCGGACCGTTCGCAAGCTGCAATTCAAAGTTCTGCGGTTGTGCGTAGCGGATGTCCCAGCGCTCGGGCAGGGACCGTTGTTTGCCGTGCTGCCAGGCACCGGGATAGTTGGCCGCCAGTTCATCTTGCGGCGTCAGTGCAAACAGCAGCGCTGCGAAGAGCTCCCGGGCTTGCGGATTGGGCGGCAGGAAACCATCGGACTCCCAGGTTTTGTCGATCAATTTCTGGCGGGCCTGGGGAATGCCCAACAGGTCCATCATCGACCAGCGGATGCCAGGCTCTTCACGCTGGATCACCAGTATCCAGTCCTGGCGTTCGTCGGCCTGCCAGCGCTGGATGTGCAGTTGCAGCGGCAACGGCAGATCCGGATTGTRCTCGGGCAATGGCGCCCGGCTGGTGCAGGCGCTCAGCAGCAGGGTTGCGGCGATTAACAGAAATCGCATAGCACCGATAACCCCTGTAGGAGCGAGCCTGCTCGCGATGGCGGCGATACATTCAGCATAAGTGTTGACTGATCCACCGCTATCGCGAGCAAGTCGAATCGTCGCACCGTCGCTCCCACAGGTTTGGTATTTCAAGCGGTTGGTAATCAACATCACACAGTTCCTTCAAAAGGTTTGTGCGCCACCACATTGACCAGGGTTTCTTCCCGTTGGCCAAAGGGTTTTGGCTTGCACACACCCAATAGTTCGAGCAGGCCGAAATCCTTGGCGCGACTCCACCACAGGTACGGATAAGACACGTTTTTCTCGGTAAATTCGAAACCCTGCTGGCGAATCATTTGCAGATACTGCGCGGCGCTTTTCTGCACGTGCATGGGGTGGCGGAACAACCAGCGGATCACCCAGGTATCAATGTAAGCCTCGGTGGATTCGGCGAACAGCAGATAACCGCCGGGTTTGAGTACACGGTAAAACTCGGCCAGTGCCTGTTCCTGCTCCACCAGATGATGGAAGGTCTGGTGGCAGAACAGCAGGTCGATACTGGCGTCCGGCAGGTTCAGGCTGGCGCAGTCGCCGCCGATCAACTCCACTTCCATGCCCTGGCGGGCCGCTTCTGCGCGGCTCTGTTCCAGGCTGTGGGGATCAGCATCGACGCCCATCAGACGACCGGGCGCAAAGGCCTGGCGCAGCAGCGGGAACGACTTGCCCTGGCCGCAACCGGCATCCAGCAGCACCGGGCTGACAGGCAGCGCTTCGCTGAACAGGTTACGCAAATCGTCGATCGCCAACCGCAGCACATAGTGTTGCCAGATCTGGCTACGCAGGAACCACAAACCGAAACGGGTTTCTTCGACGTATTTGTCGCTCAAGTAGTTCATGACGCAGCCTTCGCACAGAATTCCGAAATCACCTTCAAACGGCGCCTGGCTTCGCTGACGAACGGATTGCGTTGATCCCAGGCGTATCCGGCAAGAATGGAGCTGATCATCCCGCGGATTTCCGGCGAACTACTCTCATGGAAAATCACATCCTGGAAGGTCCCGGCATACCAGCCTTCGACGTAGCAACGGAATGTGTCGACGCCGCGCTTGAGCGGCTCGGCGAACTCGGTTTGCCAGTCGACGGCTTCGCCTTGCAGCTGACGGTGCAAGACCCCGGCGGCCATGCTCGCCGAACGCATGGCGATGGTCACGCCGGAGGAAAACACCGGGTCGAGGAATTCCGCGGCATTGCCCAGCAGCGCGAAGCCCGGGCCGTGCAAGGTTTTGACATTGGCCGAGTAACCGCCAATGGTTCGCGCCTCGGTGTCCCACTGCGCATTTTGCAACACGCTGGCCAGGCTTGGCGTCTCGGCGATAAAGCCGCGCAGGCACTCGTCCAGATTGTCGCTGCGGCCGGCGAAACGTTCCTCGGCGGCGACCACGCCGACCGAGCAGCGCCCGTTGCTGAACGGGATGGTCCAGAACCACACGTCGCGCTGGGTCGGATGAGTGGTGACCAGGATCTTGCTGCGGTCGAAGGCCGGGAGGTCGATACGGTCTTCGACGTGCGTGAACACGGCCTGACGCACCGGGAAGTTCGACGGCGCCTCGAGGTCGAGCAAGCGCGGCAGTACGCGGCCGTAACCACTGGCATCGAGCAGGAAATCGGCTTCGACGCGGTACTCGCTACCGTCTTCGCGGCGCACGCCGAGCTGCGGTTTTCCAGGGGCAATGTCGACGCTGACGATGGTTTCGCCATAGCGGATCTCCACGCCTTGCAGCGCGGCCTGATCGGCCAGCAGCTTATCGAAATCGGCGCGCTGGACCTGAAACGTCGTCGATTTGCCGTGGCTGAACGTATCGCCGAAATCGAACGCGCTGTAACGCTCGCCCCAGGCAAAGGCGGCACCGGTTTTCAGCTGGAAGCCGGCCGCGTTGACGGCGTCGAGCATGCCCGCTTCCTCGACGAAGTCCAGGCAATGGGCCAACAGGCTTTCACCGATGGAAAACCGTGGGAAATGCTGACGCTCGATCATCAGCACATCGTGTCCCTTGCGCTTGAGCAACGCGGCGGCGATGGCACCGGAAGGGCCGGCGCCGATCACCACGACCTGGCGACATTCCATTTCAACGATTGGCATGGGGGCTCCTTGCCGGGACAGCGGTTTTCAGGGGGATTCGGTGCATGCCGGCCAAGGCTGGCAGCAGTGTGGCGATCAGGCCCATCAGCATCAGGGCAAAGTACAGCGGTGGGCTGATGAGTTGCTGTTGCAGCAGCAGGTTGAGAAAAACGATTTCGCTCAAGCCACGAATGTTCAGCAGCACACTTTCGCGCCAGCGGCTGGCGCCCTGGAACGAGGCCCCGGCCCAGCCGAGGCCGAGCCAGTTACCCAGCAGTTTGCTTAGCATCGGCAACAGCAGCAGGGCCGCCAATTGCATCCAGCCGAGGCTGTCGATCGCGTTGTGCACGTTGATCTGCACAATGCCGAACGTGAGGATCAGCGGGATGGCGATGTACGTCTGCAGGCGGCTCATCCACAAGGCCGGCAACGGCAGCACCAGCGGTGCTTTCAACGCGGCCATGATCAACACATAGCCGATGCCGAAAATCAGCGCATTGAGCTTGTAGTGCTCGGCGACGACCAGCAGGGCGAAAAAGCACAGGCTGTAAAGCCATGTCTGGCGCAAACCGAGCAGCCGCAGTAGCACCGGCAGGCAGGCGCCGGCCAGGGGCAGCAACAGGCTGCTCAGGTGCAGGCTGCCTTGGGCGATGCCGAACAGCGTCCAGCAGGCGAGATCGATGAGGATCGCGGTTTGCACCAGTCGCCGGGTGGCGGCGGGCGGGTAATCGATGTGCCGCAGGTACAGGTACAACACCGGAATCGCGGTGATGGCGAACAACAGGCCGACGGCCAGCGAGCTGATCCACGGTTGCGCCGGCAACAACCAGACCGCCGTGGCCAGGCCGCAGGCAAACGGAAGGCAAAAGCTGGGCAGGGCGATTTTCAGGCTTTGGCGATCCAGTTGCAGGTCGATCACATCGCTGAGGATGTAGCCCAGCAACAGGGCAAAGCTCAGGCTGTAGAGGCTCTTCAGCCAGCCCGGCGACACCAGCAGCGCACCGCTCAATTGCCATTGGGGCTCGATCCAGAAATACATCAACAGCGGCAGGCCGAGGGTCGCCAGCAACAACTGGCTGACGATGGGAATCAGGCCGAAATGCCGGCCGACACGGGTCGCCACCGCGAATAATGCCAGCGCCATTGCCCAGAACAGCACGACCATCACGCTGCCCGTTCCACGGCCGCAGCCCCATGTACCTGTCGACCGGCCCAAGGCGCGAGCAGGAAGCTGAAGATCAGGCCCAGGCTTACCGACAATCCGAAATTGCTCACCGCCGGAGTGCTCGACACCGCCAGCAGGCCGAATGACAACCATGTGGTCAATGCCGCCAGCAGGGTGCCCAGCAAGCTCACGGCCGCACCGCCGACCTGTTCGCGCATCAGGATTGCGTAATCGACGCTGATCGCCGTCACCAGCAGCAGGCCGAACAGACTGAACAGGGTCAACGGCTGCCCCAGCCAGCCGAGGCTGGCCAGGCTGCACAACGCCGCCAGCAGGGGTAGGGACACGATACGCAACGCACCGCCGAGGCCGAATGGCAGGATCAGCACCAGCACGATCAGCACGCAGGAGGCGAGTTTCAGTTCTGCGGCACTGATTTGGGTGGCCGCGAAGACGTGGTTCAATTCATCCAGTCGATCTACCAGTGTCACGCCGGGTAAATCCTCACCCTGGAGCCGCAGCAGGGCCGGGTTGTTGATGCCTTGCAGGCTGACCATCGCTGCCACGCCGTCATCGGTCGGCCCCAGCCACAGGGGCCGGTAGGGTTCTGCCAACGGGCCGCTGAGCGCTGCGTCGATGTCCACGGTCGGCAGTGCCTGTAGCTTCGTCAGCTCGGCTTGCAGCGCTTCGGCCGGTATGCCGATGTCGAGCAACGGTTGCCAGAACGACGGCAGTTTGCTCAATGCTGCGCGCACCTGTTGCTGTTCGTTCGGCGGGCTGACCAGTTGATTGAGCGACAGATAACCCTGGAGCTTTTCCAGGCCAATCAATTGATCCAGTCGCTCTCTCAGGGCTGTCTGGCGTTCGAGCAACTGCTGCTGATTGGCGGCACGTATCAGGAAGAACTGGCTGGTGGGTTGATAGCCGGTAATCCGGGCAATGGTCCGGGCTTCGTCGGTCAATTGTTGCGGCGCGCTGATCCACTGGCGGATGTCGTTTTTGCTGCCCAGTTGCAACAGGCCGGCCACGCAAAAGGCGATCAGCAACGCCAGCAAGACAGGTGTTTTCAGCTGTTTGAGCAGGGCTTCACGACAGCCCAGCAAAATCTCGCAAACGCGCAATGGCCATTGCGCCGGGCGCAGGTCTACGCCCTTGAGCAATGCCGGCAGCAGGCACACGGCGGACAAGTAAGCGCCGAGCAAACCGGCGGCAGAGAATGCGGCAATCTGGGTCAGCGCCGGGAAGGGGGTCCAGGCCAGGGCCAGATAACCGATGCCGCTGGTGATCAGGCTCAGGGTCAATCCGGGCAAGGTCATGCGCAGGGCAGGCCAGCTGTGCCAGGGTTTCAGGCTCCAGCTCTTGGACAGGTAGTGCAACGGGTAATCGACCGCGACACCGATCAGGCTCGAGCCCAGCACCAGCGTCATCACGTGCATATGGCCGAACAACGCCACACAGGCCACCGCACCGAAGAGCATCCCGACCAACACCGGCACGAACGCCAGCAAGACGCGCCAGCGCCGGAAAGCCAACAGCAGCAGCAACAAAATCCCCACGGTGGCACCGCCGCCGACCCAGGTCATCTCCCGGGCAGCCTGCTGTTGCCCGCTGGCTGCGTACAACAGGCCGCTGGCGGCGAGCAGTTGCACGTCGTGCCGGGCGGCTTCTTCGCGGCTGTGCTTGAGCAGGTCGGCCACTTGCAGCGGCAGGTTCATGTCGAAGGCGTTGCCGGTGGTGCGTGCGCGCAGCAGGACCCAGCTCTTGCCGTCGGCATCGGCGACCAGGGCGCCGCTGCCGATGTCCAGTTGCACCGAACCACGTTGCGGTTGGCTGTTCTGGATGCGCCCGGTCAGGCCCAGCCAGTCATCCTGGCTCGGCACCAGGCTGTAACCGTTGAACGGGTCGAACAACGCCTGCACCCGTTGCTGGATAAAGGTGTCGGGGTGCTCGATAAGCAGTTGTCGGTCTGCCGCCTGGAGCATCGCCAGGCGACCTTGCAGCAACTGCGTGCGCAGCGCTGGCAAGTCGGCTTGCAGGGTCCACTGGACCTTTTCGAACAGTCCGCTGGCCTGCCATTGCTCGCCGAGGGTCTGCGCCATGGCGACGGCCTGCTGGCGATCGGTGTGGCCGACCAGCACCAGCATTTCGCGGTTCAGCGGTTCCTGCATGCGTTGTTCGGCGCGCAGTTCCAGGGCATCGGGCGCCGTGCCGGGCACCAGTTCCATCAGGTTGGCTGACAGTGGCGCGGCGTCACGCCATTGCCAACCGGCGAGCGCAAGTACTGCCAGCAGCAGGATCAGAAACAGCCGTGGCAACCAGCGTTCACTCGGCAAAGTCATGCTGCTCCGCGTCGCTCAATGGTTGGGTGCTGGTGCTGTCCTGCATGCGCAATAATGTACTGTCGCCCTGGGTTTCGAGCAGTTCGATGCTGTGCACCAGCTCTGCGCCGGCAATGTTGATCTGGTTGAACACCTGCTTGAGCAGCATCGAGCGCGGCAGCAGCGTGAGCTTCCAGTTCTGCGCGTCGCCGCTCAGGGACAACTCGAAATCCCGTTGCAGGCCACTGCTGTCACCTTGCAGCACGGCCAGGAACAAACGGTTCTGCTCGGCACCGGCGCTTTTGCCCGGCAGCATTTGCCAGACAATGCCGTCACGCCGGGCAATGCCTTTGGCGGTGATGCGATAGTCCTGTTGCAGTGGTGTTTTGAGCAGCCACAACAAGCCGTGGTTTTTTGCCAGCACGAACGTGCCCTTGCTGGTCAGCGGCTGGGGCAGGGCGCGCAGGTGTTTTTCCTGGGTGAAACTGCCGTGGATGACATCAGGTTTGGCCAGTTGATCGCTGAGTTGTTGCAGGTCGAAGGCGTTGGCCAGCCCTGGAATGCCTAGTAACACGCAGAACACTGTAGGAGCGAGCCTGCTCGCGAAAAACCTGAGGGCGCCGCGGACTGTCAGGTGCCCAGTGTCATCGTTAACGACCATCGCGAGCAGGCTCGCTCCTACAGGGGAGCGGGAGGGGCAGAAAATCATCGCAGAGCTCTCTCTACGGCGTCGGTGAGCACTTTCGGCGAGGCCAACTGCATCTCGCGGCTGACGAGGTCGACGGCGACCTGTACCGACATGGCCCGGGTCAAACGTTCACCGGTTTGCAGATCGCTGATCAGGTAATTGATCTTCAAGCGGTTCTCCCACTCCACCAGGTTGGCGCGCACGTTGAGTTTCTGGCCGAACACCGCGCCGCGCACGTAGCGCAATTGCAGGTCGATCACCGGCCACGCGTAGCCGGATTCGTTCATCGCCGTGTAGTTGTGGCCGATCCTGTCCAGCAGCGCACAGCGGGCGACTTCCAGGTATTTGACGTAATGGCCGTGCCAGACCACGTGCATGCTGTCGACGTCAAAGAACGGTACGACGATTTCCGTGTCGGTGTGCAGGAATCCCTTGCTACGCATGCAGCCTCCAGTGTTGTTCGGCGATGCGTTGCAGGCACAGGCGTAATTCGCCTTCCAGCGCGCGGTCTTCGATGACCGGCGGGAAGTCCTTGGCCAAGGCTTCATGCATGACGGCCAAAGCGGGTGGCAGGGGTCGTGCATCTTTGGCCTGGCCACGCAGCCAGACACCCTGATTGGCCGCCAGCAGCGTGGCGGCGGCCACCTGTTCGGTGAGCTCCAGAACGCGGATGGCATCGCGGGCGGCGATGGTGCCCATGCTGACCTTGTCCTGGTTGTGGCATTCGGTGGAGCGCGAGAAGACGCTGGCCGGCATGGTGTTCTTCAGCGCTTCGGCGGTCCAGGCACTGGTGCCGATCTGCACCGCCTTGAAGCCGTGGTTGAGCATGGCGCGGTCGGCCGTGGCTCCGGACAGGTTGCTCGGCAAGCCATGGTTGTAGCGCTCATCCACCAGCAGCGCGAGTTGCCGGTCCAGCAGGTCGGCGACGTTGGCCACGAGGTTCTTCAGGCTGTCCATGGCGAACGCGATGTGCCCGCCGTAGAAGTGCCCGCCGTGTAGCACGCGCTCGGCCTCGGCGTCGATGATCGGGTTGTCGTTGGCGCTATTGAGCTCGATCTCGATGAACGAGCGCAGCCAGTTCAGGCTGTCGGCCAGCACGCCCAGCACATGGGGCGCGCAGCGCAGGGAATAGCGGTCTTGCAGGCGATGCAGTGGCGCGGTCGGCGCGTCGATGGCCAGATCCTGGCGCAACCACGCAGCGACCTGCATCTGCCCCGGATGCGGCTTGGCGGCGAACAGGCGCTCGTCGAAGTGCTCCGGGTTGCCTTGCAGGGCGACCACGTTCAGCGCGGTGATGCGCGTGGCCAGTTGCAGCAGGTAATCGGCGCGGGCGTAGGCCAGGCAGGCCAGACCGGTCATCACAGCGGTGCCGTTCATCAGCGCCAGGGCTTCTTTTGGACGCAACACCAGAGGCTGCCAGCCGAGTTCGCGGTGCACATCGGCGGCCTGCCGGCGCTCGCCTCGGAACATCACCTTGCGTTCGCCGGACAGCGTGGCGGCAACGTACGACAGCGGCGTCAGGTCACCGCTGGCGCCCACCGAGCCTTCTTCCGGAATCAGCGGCAGGATGTCGTGTTCAAGGAACGCCTGCAGGCGCTCCAGCAGCTCCACGCGCACCCCGGACACACCGTGGCACAACGACTGTAAGCGCGCCGCCAGTACCGCGCGGGTGGCCTGGGCGTCGAGCAGTTTGCCCAGGCCACAGCCGTGGAAGGTGTACAGATGACGGGGCAGCGCCTCGACGTGATGCAGTGGCACCGCGACCACGCAAGAGTCGCCATAACCGGTGGTCACGCCGTAGATCACGCCTTCCTTGTCCAGCAGCGAGTCCAGAAAACGCGCGCCCTTGGCGATGCGCTCGCGGTAGGCGGGATCGCTTTGCAACTGCGTCGGCACCTTGCGGTTGGCCAGGGCCAGCACGTCTTCAATGCGCAAAGGGCGTTCGCCGAAGGTTACCGGCTCAAGCGTTGGCGTCGTCATCGGTCTTCCAGAAAGGGTAAAAGTTGAACCATTGTTGGGGCGCTTCGAGGCAATAGTGACCCAAGCGTTCGGCGTAGCGGGAGGCCCACTGATGAATGACCTGCTCGCGGTCGCTGCGCTTCCAGGTGATTGCCTCAGCGAACGGCTCAATGGTCAGTCGATAATCGCCGTCGGGCTTTTTCAGGCACAGCAGCAGGTTGACCGGGCATTTCAACAGGCCGGCCAGCAGCCACGGGCCCTGGGGGAACCTGGCCGGATGACCGAGGAAGTCCACGGTCGCGCAGCGTCCGCCATGCAGCGGCACGCGGTCGCCAGCAATTGCCAGCCACTCGCCGCGTTCCAGGCGCTCGCTCAGTTGCAGCATGATCCCGGGGTCCAGTTCGCTGACCTGAATCAGGCGCAAATTGGTCGCCCCGGCCTCACCCAGCAAACGGTTGAACTGTTCAGCGTGCTTGGTGTGGACCAGCACGTTCATCGTGACCTTCTCGCCGATTTCCGCCAGTGCGCGGCAGACTTCCAGATTGCCCAGGTGCGCGCCCACCAGCATCTGCCCGCGGGCACCACGCAACTGGTCACGCAGCAGCGCCGGGTCGATGATTTCGATTTGTTCGATGCTCAACTTGCCGTTCCATACGTCGAGTTTGTCGAGCATGGAATCAGCGAAGGCCATGAACTGGCCGAATACGCGCCAATGGCTCGGACGCAATTCGCTGCGACCGCTCCAGTCAGTCAGGCGTTGCTGGTATTGCCAGGCACTGTGTCGGGCGCTGCGACCGAACAGGAAAAAGTACAGGACGATGCCGTACAACACTGGGCTCAGTACTCGACGGCCCAGCACTTTGGCGCCGAACGCGGTGAGTTTCATCAGCCAGAAACTGCCCCGTTCTTCGCGGTCGGCCCAGTGTTGCTTGTCTGCGCTCATGCCCGCCACCGTCGCCAGAGGATCACTGGCGCCCGCAGCAACATGCCGAAGAACAGCCGCGTGTGCATGCTGGAAATCAGCACGTTGTCGTGGAACATCCGAAAATGCGAAACGCCGTCCAGCGGGTAGTGGACTTTGGTTTGCAGCCATTGCATCGGCTGATTGCGCCAGGCCAGGCGCACCAGGATGTCCGAGTCGAAGTCCATGCGCTTGCCGATTTTCGCTGACTCGATCAACGCCAGGACTGGCGGTAACGGGTAAACCCGGAATCCGCACATGGAGTCGCGAATCTGCAACGACAAGGTGTTGATCCAGACCATGACGTGGGTCAGGTAGCGTGCATACAAACGGCCTTTCGGCACGCTGGCGTCATATAGCGGATAACCGCAAATCACCGCTTGTGGGTGACGGCGTGATTGTTCGATGAAGCGTTTGATGTCCTGCAAATCGTGCTGGCCATCGGCATCCACCTGCAAGGCATGGCTGAAACCCAGACGCGAAGCTTCGCGCAAGCCGGTCATGACCGCACCACCCTTTCCCTGGTTTTCGGCGAGGCGAATCAGGTAAACCATTTCACGCTGGGCCAGGCGATCCAGCACCCGGGCGCAGCGCGGGCTGCTGGCATCGTCCACCAGAATGCACGGCAGATGGCTGGCGATCAGGGCGTCGACCACTGTGGTGATCGCGTCTTCGTGGTTGTACACCGGGACGATGGCGCAGGGGCTATGCATGTTGGTGTGCACCTGAAAGACCGAGGTGTCTGCATCGCGAGCAAGCTCGCTCCCACAAGGGGGCTGTGTCGTTCACAAATCCAGTGTGGGAGCGGCGGTGCGACGATTCGACCTGCTCGCGATTGAGTGCGCAGCACTCACCCAGCTTATGCATTTGCAGCCTCCAGCAAGATCCGCCCGCTGGAGCAAGTGGCGGTTTCGTTGCGATAGGCGAAATACAGTTTGCCGCGCACCGGGTCAAAGCGCAGGTGCAGCTGGATTTCATCGCCCGGGCGCACCAGTTGCTGGAACTTCAAGACTTCCATGCCGGCGAATTTTTTCGGCAGGTTCATCAGTTGCTGGCCCAGACTCAGCGCCCAGTCCACCTGCACCACGCCAGGCAACACCGGCGCCGTGGGGAAATGACCGCTGAAATAGGCCAGGTCCGGTGGCACGGCCAGTTGCAGGCTCCACTCGCCATTGGTTTCGACTTGCTCCAAGACCTCCGGGGCTTTGGAGCGCGGCGCCAGCAGCAGGGCATCGACGTCGGCCTGGGGCAGTTTGCCTTGAGTGTTCAGCGGCAGTTGTCGTAGCAGGCGCCAGCGTCTTGGCAGGGCCAGGGCTTCGCAGTGTTGGCTCAGGTGTTGGCGCAATTGCTCGGTAAGACTGCGTCGGCCCTGATTGCGCAGCACATGCAAGCCGGCCTCGTTCAGCACCAGCAATGCCCCCAGGGAGGCGCGGTTTTCCTGAACGACGCCGAGCCGCGCTTCGACAACCCATTCATGGGCTGTCAGCGCCTGTTCCAGCATCGGTAGCGAGATGCGTTTTTCTTCCAGTTTGACGATCCGGTCCAGTCGCCCGAGCAATTCGAAGCGACCATCGGCGGTGATGCGCGCTGAGTCGGCAGTTTGTTCAACATGGCCGTCAGGCAAGTAGGGCGAAGCGATCAACAGCGCGCCATCACTGTCTTGAGTCAGCGTGACATCGGCAAAGGGCCGCCAGAGTTCATCGCCCTGACGCCAGGCGATGCCGCCGGTTTCCGAACTGCCGAAAATTTCCGCTGGCCATTGCCCCAGACGCTCATGCAGGCGCTGTGCGGCCTCGACCGGCAATGCACCGCCGGAGGAAAAAACCCGGCGTACGGAGCTCAACGCAGGCCAGTCGAGGTTGTCGCCCATGCGTTTGAGCAGCGCCGGGCTGGCCACCCAGGCGAAGGCCGGGCATTCGCGGCTGGCGCGTTGCAGGTCTTCCGGAAAGGCCAACTGTCGACGCACGAACGGGCGTCCGGCGCATAGCGGCCACAGCACCCGAAACAGCAGACCGTAGATGTGCTGGGTGGCGACGCTGCCGATGATGCACGCCGGGCCCAGATCAGCGCCCCACAGCTGTTCCAGGGCTTCGACTTCATTGGCCAGTTGGCGCAGGTTTTTTTCGATGCGCTTGGGCTCGCCACTGGAGCCCGACGTGCACAGGCTGAGTTGACAGTGATCCGGATCCAGCACAGCGGTACTGAGCGGAGGCTGTTGGAAATTGCCAAGGTGTTCATCGTCGGGCTGATCGGTCAGCCAGAGATCAACTTCACCTGACCAGCGTTGGCGAGTCTGCGGTTGCAGGTCAGACGGCAGCAGCACACTGACCCCGGCACGCCAGGCGCCGAACAGGGCAATCGCCAGATCGGCGGCATCCTCAAGGTGCACGGCCATCTGCCGTACATTCCGGGCTTGCAGGCCGGCAGCCAGGCGCAGCGCCTGTTCGCACAGTTGGGCGTGATCCAGTGCCGGAGCGGTCGTTACGGCGCGCACCGGCTGAGCCTTGAGCAGCATGTGCTCAAGTTTTATCCAATTCATGGGCGGCCTCGTACCCTTTGTCGTATGAGCCATTCAATGGCAAACATCAGGCCTATCAATCCGTAGGAAATCAGGCCGGTGTACAGCGTCCACCAGCTCAGCGGCGCCCAGAGGGTCAGGGCGGCGGCGCACACACCGTTGCAAAGAAAAAAAACGCTCCAGGCGATGGTCACCTGACGGGTATAGCGAATGCCCTCGGCCGGCAATTGCGGCTCGCGTACCCGGGCCAGGCGTTCAACGATCGGCGGGCCGAATGTCAGGCTCGATCCGAACAGCACCAGCATGAAGCTGCTGATCAACACCGGATACCAGCGCAACAGCGCCGGGCTGTCGAACAGTGCCAGCAACAGACAGAACACAATGGCCACCGTGGCCATCCACAGGCTGCCAGGCCGTCGTGTGCCGGTCAGCGCCCGGGCCAGCCACAGTCCGCCCAGCAGCAGCCCGAACTGCCACGGGGCGAAATGCTCCATGCCGAAATACACCGCAAAGGGATACAAAAGACCCGCCAGCAGCAGGCCGAGGCCAATCAGTCGATTCATGCGGCCGGTTGAACCAGACGGTAGACCGCCTCGACCACGTCACTGACGGTTCGCACCGATTTGAATTCTTCGGCGGCGATTTTCTTGCCGGTCTGGCGTTTGATGTGATCAATCAGGTCGACCGCGTCGATGCTGTCGATTTCCAGGTCCTGATACAGGTTGGATTCCAGGCTCACACGCTCGGGGTCCAGTTCGAAGAGCTCGACCAGGGCATCGCGCAGGGTGTTGAAAATGTCGTCACGAGTTTGCATGGTCCGGTCTCAAGCTGCCTGTTTTGCGGTGACGAACGCCGCAAGGCTCGCCACGTTACTGAAGTGATTACGTGTGTCCTTGGCATCGGCGTCGATTTTGATGCCGTACTTTTTCTGGATGGCCAGGCCCAGTTCCAGGGCGTCCACCGAGTCCAGGCCCAGGCCTTCGCCGAACAGCGTCTGCTCGTTGCCGATGTCTTCGGCGCTGATGTCTTCGAGGCCGAGGGCTTCGATGATCAGTTCTTTGATTTCCAGCACCAGGCTATGGGTGTACAGATCGCTCATCTTCGGCGAGCTCCTTGATGAAGTAAGAATGCAAATAATCGTTGAGCTTGCGCGAGGCTTGCGGAGCCGGCCCCAGCGTGGCGAAGGTCTGTGGGTCTATATCGGCCCCAACCCGAAAACTGAAGTGCACGCGCCGCTTGGGGATGCGATACCAGGGCTCGGCC
>NZ_JBGCUL010000512.1:0-3258 GCF_054177685.1 Pseudomonas sp. P5_A2_2 | reverse complement strand
CTGCTGGTGGCCTCGTACGGCCCGCCTTGCCAGGTCGAGACGGTCATCTCGGGGATGGGCACGACGATTTTGTGCAGCCGGTACAACTTGGCCTCGGCCGCCATGTTCAAGTCATAGAGCCAGTAGCCGATGGCCGGGTAGGTCAGCCAGCTCCAGGCGACGAACACCGCGAGAACGACGAACAACAAAAGCATCACGCGTCTCCCTTGTATCTGCTCAGGACAAAATGTGATCAGCGGGTTTCAGCGCTCGGGTCAAGCGATGAAAGCTGAAGCTGAACCCCGGAAACATGGCAATCACATGACCGCTCCTGCTTTGATACCAACTGTGGCAACCGCCGGACTTCCACACGGTGCGTTCCATTTCCCGGTGGATCATTTCAGTGTAGGTACGTTCCGCCTCATGGCGAACTTCGATGCTGCGTAAACCTTGATCCTTCAAGGTGCGAATGCAATCGAGGATGTAATTCATCTGCGATTCGATGATGAACAGCGCCGAGGTGTGGCCGAAGCCGGTGTTCGGCCCGGTGACGATGAACAGGTTGGGGAAGTCGGGCAGGGCGGTGCCGAGATAGGCCCGCGGGTATTGTGCCCAGACCTCCTTGAGACATGTGCCGTTTTTGCCCGTTACCGGGTAGCAAATCACCCCGTCGGTGGCATCGTAGCCGGTGGACCAGACGATCAGGTCCACGTCTATATGTTGGCCATCGAGGGTAACGATCCCGGTTTCGTCGATGGCCGCGATGCCTTGTTCGCGGCTGTGCAGCGTCACGTTGCGGCGGGCCAGTGCCGGGTACAGCGTGCTGGACAGAATCACCCGTTTGCAGCCCATGGTGTAGTCCGGCGTCAGTTTGCGCCGCAGTTCGGCGTCCGGCACCTGGAGCTTGAGCAAGCGCAGGGCCTGGCGCTGAACCCTGTGCACGGCCGGCTTCGAATACTTGAAGCCAAACACCCGGGTTTCGAATTGCCAGTAGATACCCCAGCGCAGCAACTTGTAGACGGGCTTGAGCCCCAGCAGCCAGCGCTGGAAGCGGCCAAACCTGCGATCAGCCCGGGGCAATACCCAGTGGGGCGTGCGCTGGAACACATGCAAGTGCCCGACGTCCGGGGCAATGGCCGGAATGACCTGGGCCGCACTGGCGCCGCTGCCGACGATGGCCACGGATTTTTGCCGGTAGTCGTAGCCGTGATCCCAGTTGTTGGTGTGGAAAGTCTTGCCCTGAAAACGCTCCTGTCCGTTGAAGTGCGGCACCACCGGTTGACTCAACGGCCCGGTCGCGTTGATCAGGAACTGCGCGCAAAACGAGCCTTTTCCGGCGGTGTAAACCGTCCAGCGCCTGCTGGCGTCGTCCCATTCGACGCGCTCGACATTAGCGTCCAGTTCCACCTTGCCCCGCAGGCCGAAGTGTTCCACCACATGGCGGGTGTAGCGGTGCAGTTCGGCCTGTCCGGCGAACATTTGCGTCCAGCGATACGGGGCGAAAGACAAGGAGTACAGCGGCGAAGGCACATCGACTGCCGCGCCGGGATAGGTGTTCTGGCACCAGGTGCCRCCGAAGAAATCCCGTCGCTCCAGCAGGCGGAAATCGTCGATGCCGACCTTGAGCAAATTGATTGCAGCACATTGTCCGCCAAAACCGCTGCCGATGATCAATACTTGAAAGGTCTGCATGGGCCTCCTCTTATGGTCATTGATCAACCCTTCTTTCATGTATAGCCGTTTCTGGAGACGAGGCTTTTGCTTTTATTCGAGCGTGATGTCGCGATATTCAGCCTGTCAGTCGGTGATGGCTATTTGATTTCACCCTGATAGACTCCAGCACACAGACACAGGCTGTTATCGCATTCCGTCGAGTGGCACAGAGGCCCTATGGCAAAAACGGGAGGAAAGGGATCTTCATTGGCCAGGAGGCTCTATACATCGCGAATCCTGGGGGTGGCCCTGGGATTGGTGTGTGTGAGTGCGGCGATGTATCCACTCGATCCGGCGCCCTGGGTCTGGGGATTCATGTGGTTCAACGGCCTGGTCTGGCCGCACCTGGCTTACCAATGGGCGCGCCGGGCCAGGACGCCCTATCATGCCGAACACCGCAATCTGCTGATCGATGCCTTTCTCGGCGGATTCTGGATTGCCGCCATGCAATTCAATCCACTGCCCAGTGCGACCACCATCTCCATGATGGCCATGCATAACGTGGCCATCGGCGGCTTGCGCTTCCTGCTGGCCGGGACGGCCGCGCAAGTGCTGGGCCTCTGCGTAGGCTTGCAGATTTTCGCCCCGGCGTTCATTCCCGCTACCAGCCCGGTGCAGCTCTATGCCTGTTTGCCATTGCTGTGCCTGTATCCATTGGCGCTGGGCTGGTTCTGCTTCCGCCAGGCCCATGCCCTCGGCCGTCAGAAGCGTGAACTGCTGGCACTGAGCCGCACCGACAGCCTGACGGGCCTGCTGAACCATGGCTCCTGGAAGGACCAGCTGGAGGTCGAGTTCCAGCGTTGCAAACGTCAGCAAAAAGGCGGGGCTATCGCGCTGATCGATATCGACCATTTCAAAGCCATCAACGATACCTACGGCCATGTTGCCGGCGACATCGTCCTGCGTCAGTTGAGCAAAATGCTCAGGCACAGCCTGCGAGCGACCGATGTGGCAGGGCGCTACGGCGGTGACGAGTTCTGCGTGATCCTTCCGGACCTGCCCCTGAACCGCGCCGTCGCCGTCATGGAGGCCCTGCGCGATCGATTCGCCACCTTGGGGGACGAGCAGAACCCGGCGCTGAAAGTCAGCCTGAGCATTGGCCTGGCCTCCTTCAACCCGGCCCACGCCGACGCGATGCTCTGGCTCAATGACGCCGACCATGCGCTATACGAAGCCAAGACCACCGGGCGCAATCGAGTGATCTGTTGCGGCAATGGCAAACCCCATCCCGAACTGCTCGACTCGGTGTGATTGCACACTGCAAAACCTGTGGGAGCGAGCCCATCATTTGCATACACCCGCGATCAATTGTGGGAGCGAGCCTGCTCGCGATGGCTGAGTGTCAGGCGATGTGGATGTTGGCTGTGATGGCCCCATCGTCGGAACGCCGCCCGGAGCAAGCTCGCTCCCACAGTAGATTTGCGGTGARCCCGTCATTTACGTACACCCGCGATYAATTGTGGGAGCGAGCTTGCTCGCGATGGCTGAGTGTCAGGCGATGTGGATGTTGGCTGTGATGGCCCCATCGTCGGAACGCCGCCCGGAGCAAGCTCGCTCCCACAGTAG
>NZ_JBGCUL010000511.1:0-3261 GCF_054177685.1 Pseudomonas sp. P5_A2_2 | reverse complement strand
CTGCTGCTCGGTCAAGTCATGATCGTTAAGGCCAGGACGGAAAAACGTCATTACCGCTTCGCGAGCCTGGAGCAAGGTGAGTGTCAAGGAAGGTCTGGGATTGGACATTTTGATTTGGCTATGTGAACAAGCCAACAGCTTACGGTTGGTGCTTCAGCAGCGCAACCGCCTGGAAATCGGCCGCACACCTGTGTCCAAAAACAAACACGATTCAGCCGCAAAAAAACACAAGTCGTTAGCGAAAACCCGAATGTTGCTGGCGATACTCTCCTGGTGTCATTGCAGCATTGCGCTGAAAAAAACGACTGAAATACGCCGGGTCCCTGAAGCCCAGCAGGTAGCATATTTCATTTGCCGAACTGCCCGTGAACAACAGCAGACGCTTGGCTTCCTGCATGACTCTTTCGAACACCAAGCGCTTGGATGGCAAATCGGCAATACGTCGACAGACGTCGTTAAGCCGCGCTTCGGTAACACCAATGGCCTGCGCATAACGGCCAAGCGCCCAGTGCTCCAGATAATGCTCTTCAATCAGCGCATTGAATCGATGAAAGATCTGCAAGTCTTCACGTCGCGTGGGCGTCGCTTCGAGAGGGTTTGCGCACAGCCGTAATACGCTGACCATGATCAGTCGAGTCAGGCTTAACACCGCTGCACTGTGACCGGCGGCCCCACTGTTCATCTCCCCTCGCAGTTCTTCGAATAGAAATGTCAGACGCCGCGCTTCGCTTTGTAGCTCAGGCTTCAGGTGATCAAGCGCCACACAAGCAGGGGGCAGTTGCGGACCCAGTGCCAGCCCGGGATCGCTTTCGATCAATTGCCAGATCAACTGCTGGCGAACGGTAAGCACGTGGCCGTCGCTGTCCGCCTCCGTCACGAAAGAATGGGGAATCGTCGGTGGGGTGAGAAAAAACATGGGACCCGACTCGACGTACTGCTGATCATCAAGATAGACCCTCACCGTTCCGCTCTTGACGTAATGCACCTGGAAAAATCGATCGTGGCGGTGCACTGGCATGTTGCGCCCAAAGAAACCCGCCAGGTTGCCGAGCTTGTCGTAATGCACCTCGCTATCGCTGTAGCGCTGATCGTAGACCTGGCCGATGTTGATGTTAGGAATTGGATACCGATCGTTCATCACACACTTCTCATTTTTCTTAGTCCCGACATCCCCCGCCCCATGGTGCACCCGTTGCGAGTAAATCGCCATGAACGATAAGGTGCTTGACGATCATTAACATATTAACTATAACGATAATATGTTAACAATAATCAGGCCGGACACCTCCAGTCCCGCCACTGCCAGGAGAGAAGCATGAGCCATGCCTTGCATGACATTGCGACCGGCACCCTGCTCGGTGTAGCGCTGAACTACCAGGGATTGCTGCTGAAGCGCCTTTCTGAATTCGAGCAGCCGCCGTATCAAAAGCTGCCTGTCAAACCGGTTCTGTTCATCAAGACGCCGAATACGCGCAACGTACATGGCGGCGCCGTGGTGCATCCCGGTGCAGGAGTTTCATTGCAACCTGGCCCGGCTCTGGGGGTGGTGATCGGCAAGGATGCCAGTCGAGTCAGTGTTGACGAAGCGATGAATCACGTTGCTGGCTATACCATCGTCAACGAATTCAGTCTTCCGGAAGAGAGCTATTACCGCCCTGCCGTGAAAGCAAAATGTCGCGATGGTTTCTGCGCCATCGGCCCTGAATTTGTACCGCGCGAACAGCTTGCCAATCCGCATGACTTGCCCCTGCAACTACGAGTCAATGGCGAGCTTCGACAGGAAGACTCCACCGCAAACTTCGTACGCAAGATTCCTCAGCTGATCGCCGAAATCAGCGAGTTCATGACCTTGTATGCCGGAGATGTGTTGATCACCGGGACACCTTCGGGTCGTGTCGATGTCCTGCCAGGTGACCGCGTAGACGTAGAAATCCAGGGTCTGGGATGCCTGACCAATGTCATCGTTGCCGAGCAGGAGGGCACCGTATGAAACACGCTCGTATCCGATTCGAAAGCCAAATACATTCCGTCACGGTTGATGCAGACAACATCGTGCATCTGAGCGATGGCCGCTCCCTCAGCGAAGACCAGGTCGAGTGGCTGCCGCCGGCCCATGGCAACATGTTTGCCCTCGGCCTGAACTATGCCGATCACGCTGCCGAACTCGCCTTCGCGCCGCCAACCGAACCTTTGGTGTTCGTTAAATCAACGGGCACCTACACCGGCCACAATCAGATCACCTGGAGACCTGACAACGTTGCCTACATGCACTATGAGTGCGAACTGGTTGCGGTCATCGGCAAGCCTGCGCGCAACGTCAAGCGTGAAGATGCGCTGAGCTATCTGGCGGGTTACACCGTATGCAACGACTACGCGATCCGCGATTACCTGGAAAACTACTACCGCCCTAATTTGCGGGTAAAAAACCGTGACGCCACGACCCCGGTGGGTCCCTGGATTGTCGATGTTGCAGATGTCCCCGATCCGGGCAATCTGAAACTGCGCACATGGATCAATGGTGAGCTTCGCCAGGAAGGCTCGACCAAAGACATGATCTTCGACATTCCTTACCTGATCGAATACCTGTCCAGTTTCATGACCCTGCAGCCAGGCGACATGATCGCCACCGGTACGCCGGAAGGCCTTGCAGACGTAGTTCCAGGCGATGAAGTGATCGTGGAAGTCGAAGGCGTTGGTCGCCTCGTTAATCGAATTGTCAGCGAAGCGGATTTTTTCTCCGCACGTAAAGAGGCTTGAGCAATATGATCAAACATTGGATCAATGGCCGTGAGGTCGAAAGCAAAGATACCTTCACCAACTACAATCCAGCCACCGGCGAAGCGATTGGTGAAGTGGCCAGCGGCGGTGCCGAAGAAGTTGCACAGGCGGTGGCGGCAGCCAAGGAAGCCTTTCCTAAATGGGCCAATACACCGGCCAAAGAGCGCGCACGACTCATGCGCAAACTTGGCGAACTAATTGAGCAAAATGTTCCACACCTGGCCGAGCTGGAAACCCTGGACACGGGCCTGCCGATCCATCAGACCAAAAACGTGTTGATTCCGCGCGCTTCGCACAACTTCGATTTTTTCGCCGAAGTCTGCACCCGCATGGACGGCCACAGTTACCCGGTCGACGACCAGATGCTCAACTACACCTTGTACCAGCCGGTGGGCGTTTGCGGCCTGGTGTCACCCTGGAACGTGCCGTTCATGACGGCAACTTGGAAGACAGCACCGTGCCTGGCACTGGGCAACACTGCAG
>NZ_JBGCUL010000510.1:0-3261 GCF_054177685.1 Pseudomonas sp. P5_A2_2 | reverse complement strand
CCTGAGAGTCGCGGCGGGACCGATTGGCCGATACGCGGTGATGGTCTACGTCAGTGCCATCCGCGGCACACCGTTGCTGATTCAATTGCTTATCGCGTATTTCGTTGTGCCGGGCCTGATCGGTATTTCGCTGACACCACTGGAGGCGGGGATCCTGGCCCTGTCTTTCAATACGGCGGCCTACATCAGTGAAATCCTGCGGGGTGCTTTGACTTCGATTCCTCGAGGTCAGGTGGCAGCAGCCCAGGCACTGGGGATGCGAGCTCATCAGAAGTGGCGTTACGTGCTGTTGCCGCAGATGTTCCATCGCTCCATTCCTCCGCTGACCAACGAGTACACCGTACTGCTCAAAGCCTCATCACTGCTGTCGATCATTGCCGTCAGTGAGCTCGCTACCGTGGCTCGTAACGCGACGCTGCAAAGCGATCTGCCGCTGCAAGTGTTCAGCGCAACAGCGGTCGTTTACTTCCTTATTCTGCTGTGCGCTTCGTCGATCTCGCGACTCATCGAGCGCCGCCTTGCCAAGGTGATGCCAAATGCCCATTGATCTTGAGGTGGTCAATCACGCAATCCCCGCGTTGCTGCAGGGACTGAAAGTTACCGCGACGGTCAGTGCCATAGGCATTCCGCTGGGGATATTGATCGGAACTCTGTTCGCTTACATGGCCGATGCCGAGCATTGGCTGCCAAGATTGTTTGCCCGTTGTTATGTCGAACTTGTACGAAATGTACCGTTCCTGATCGTGGTGTACCTGCTGTTTTTCGGTCTGCCGCAGCTGGGAGTGCAAGCCTCTTCCTTTGCGATCGCCATTGGTGCCACTGCGTTCTATACGGCCGGGTATTTCAGTGAAATTCTGCGCGCCGCCTTGAAGAGCGTACCTGCCGGCCAGGCGCGCGCAGCTCGGTCACTGGGGTTTTCCGTCTGGCAGGTTCAACGCTACGTAGTCGTGCCGCAAAGCTTTGGCTACCTGATCCCGCCTACTACCAGCCTGATCATCATGATGTTCAAGGACACAGCGATCTTCTCGGTAACCAGTCTTCCTGAGCTCACCTATCAGAGCAATCTGATGACCGCTGACACCTTCGCTTACCTCGAAGTGCTTGGCACCGCTGCATTGCTCTATTGGCTGTCGAGCATTGTTCTCGATGCACTTGGACAAACTCTGGAAGCCCGCGAAAGACACTGGCGGCATCGCTAGAAAATCCCATCACTCAGGAGTTTTTTATGAAGAATCTTACCGTCGCTCCACGTACCAGCCATCAAACCCTGCTTTATTCAGAACTGATGACCGATCTGGAAAACCTTCAACAGGCGGATATTGCGGTGCTTGGCATGCCTTTCGGTTCGCCTTATGGCCCGCGCTCATACACCAACGACCAGACCAATGCGCCGCTGGCAATTCGTCAGCTCACCGACCGTATGGTGCGTGATCCGCGGCATTACGATTTCGATATCGATGGCCCGCTGCTGCAAGGTCGTAGCGATATCCGATTCATCGACTGTGGTGATGTGTTGCCCGATGTCGCCAAACCAGGTGAGCACTATGAACGTGCCGAGCAGGCCGTACGCCAGCTTCTCAAAGCCGGAGCGCTGCCGGTCATTCTTGGCGGTGACCACGGAATTACTACGCCGGTTTTACGGGCCTACGACAGTCTCGACCCGATCACCATCATCCATATCGATGCGCACCTTGACTGGCGCGACGACGTGAACGGGATCCGGGAGGGGTTGTCCAGCCCGATACGTCGTGCCTCCGAAATGGCCCATGTCGGCCGGATCTTCCAGATCGGACTGCGCGCCCAAGGCAGCGCACGCCCCGAGGATYTGGAGGTTGCGCGCGAGTATGGTGCGGAGTTGATCAGCGCCTATGAGTTGCATGAGATCGGCATGGACGCGGTGCTTTCGCGTATTCCCGATGGTGGAAACTACTACCTGACCATTGATGCCGACGGTCTCGATCCGACCATCATGCCCGCTGTCGATGGTCCGGCCCCGGGTGGCGTGACTTTTTTACAGGCACGCAAGCTCATTCACGGATTGGTGAAAAAAGGACGGGTAGTGGGTATGGATATCGTTGAAATCCAGCCGGGTAAAGACAACGCAAGCAACCTCACCTGCGTGACGGCGGGACGCTTGATTGTCAATCTGATCGGCGCCTCTATTCGCGCGGGGTATTTCGACAAATGATTCAGACCAACGCCGCGGTGTCATTGGTTTCACGCTTCGCTGCAGATGTTCAGCCCCACTGCATCAGAATGCGCGGAATCAATAAATGGTACGGAAATTTGCAAGTCCTCAAAGACTGCTCGACGCACGTCAGTAAAGGCGAAATTGTGGTGGTGTGCGGACCTTCAGGTTCAGGCAAGTCGACATTGATCAAGACGGTCAACGGCCTGGAGTCTTTTCAGAAAGGCGAAATCCTGGTGAATGGGCAGTCAATCGGCAGCGCAAAAACTGACCTGCCAAAGTTGCGCCAGCAAGTGGGCATGGTGTTTCAGCATTTCGAACTTTTCCCCCATATGTCGATCATCGAGAACCTCACGTTGCCACAAACGAAGGTACTCCATCGTCCGACAAACGATGCGAAAGCCAAAGCTCTGGCATTGCTTGAACGTGTGGGCCTCAGCGCACATGCCCACAAGTATCCTGCGCAACTCTCTGGTGGTCAGCAGCAGCGTGTTGCCATCGCCCGGGCGTTGTCGATGGATCCGGTCATCATGCTCTTCGATGAGCCAACCTCGGCACTGGACCCAGAGATGATCAACGAGGTGTTGGACGTGATGGTGTCGCTGGCCAAGGACGGCATGACAATGATGGTGGTCACCCATGAGATGGGCTTTGCTCGGCGCGTGGCAGATCGGGTGGTTTTCATGGAGGAGGGGATGATCATTGATGACACATCCTCTGAAGCATTCTTTAACGGGACGTCTTCGGAGCGAGCAAAGCTCTTCCTGTCGAAAATACTGGGGCACTGAGTTCCACGTTGTATCCAGCGTTCAATACGGAGTCAGTCAATTAAAGCTCGGTCAGCAGGTATCGATTATGGTTTGCCCTGCTGACTGACGCATTTCGTATTAGATCTGCTTCGCATCGCGTGACAATACCTACAACCAACAGTTAAACGATCTGAATACGGATATCCACTTAAGGTGGAAGTCTTTTGCATGGGTAGCTATTGGCCGTCTTCTGCCTACAGTCACCGGCAGATATTGCTTGCTGCTTGAGGGGCAACGGTGGCGGCAGCATGGAGCCAGCCCGGA
>NZ_JBGCUL010000509.1:0-3262 GCF_054177685.1 Pseudomonas sp. P5_A2_2 | reverse complement strand
ACCCAACGCACGGATGTTGGCGAGCTGGATGGCCGGGCCGTCAGCCATCGGGTCGGTGAAGGGCATGCCCAGTTCGATCACGTCGGCACCAGCCGCCGGCAAGCCCTTGAGGATGGCCAGGGACGTGTCATAGCCCGGGTCGCCGGCGGTCACGAAGGTCACCAGGGCGGCGCGGTTCTGTTCCTTGAGTTCGGCAAAACGCGTTTGCAGGCGGCTCATCAGTGTTTCTCCTGCTTTGATTGTTCCATATGGTGCATTACGGTCTGCATGTCTTTGTCGCCACGGCCGGACAGGTTGACCACCATCAGGTGATCCTTTGGCAGGCTCGGTGCGCGCTTGAACACTTCAGCCAGGGCATGGGCGCTTTCCAGGGCAGGGATGATCCCTTCCAGACGGCAGCACTGGTGGAATGCAGCGAGGGCTTCGTCGTCAGTCACCGAGGTGTACTGAACGCGGCCGATGTCATGCAACCATGCGTGCTCCGGACCGATACCCGGGTAGTCGAGGCCGGCAGAGATCGAGTGGGCGTCGATGATCTGGCCATCGTCGTCCTGCAGCAGGAAGGTGCGGTTACCGTGCAACACACCCGGTACACCGCCGTTCAGGCTGGCCGCATGCTTGCCGGTCTCGATGCCGTAACCGGCGGCTTCAACGCCAATGATTTCAACACTCTTGTCGTCGAGGAACGGGTGGAACAGGCCCATGGCGTTGGAACCACCGCCAATGCACGCCACCAGGCTATCTGGCAGACGGCCTTCCTGGGCTTGCAGTTGCTCACGGGTTTCTTTGCCGATCACGGCCTGGAAGTCGCGAACCATTGCTGGGTAAGGGTGCGGACCGGCCACGGTGCCGATCAGATAGAAGGTGCTGTCGACGTTGGTCACCCAGTCACGCAGGGCTTCGTTCATCGCGTCTTTCAGCGTGCCGGTGCCAGCCACCACCGGGATCACTTCGGCACCCAGCAGCTTCATGCGAAACACGTTGGCCTGCTGACGTTCGATGTCAGTGGTGCCCATGTAGATCACGCAATCCAGACCGAAACGCGCGGCGACGGTGGCAGTGGCCACACCGTGCATGCCGGCGCCGGTCTCGGCGATGATTCGTTTTTTGCCCATGCGTCGCGCCAGCAGGATCTGGCCGATGCAGTTGTTGATCTTGTGCGCGCCGGTGTGGTTCAGCTCTTCGCGCTTGAGGTAGATCTTCGCGCCGCCACAGAACTCGGTCAGGCGCTCGGCGAAGTACAGTGGGCTTGGGCGTCCGACGTAGTCGCGCTGGAAGTAGGCCAGTTCCTCCTTGAATGCAGGATCTTCCTTGGCCAACTCATATTCACGGGCCAGGTCGAGGATCAACGGCATCAGGGTTTCGGCAACGTAGCGACCGCCGAACGCGCCAAACAGGCCGTTGGCATCAGGGCCGTTGCGCAGATTAGTCTGGGTCATTTGGCGCTCCAGTTGAATGCGTGAAGTGATGCATAAAGAGATAGTGGGCTTCACTCTACCCCTGACGCCCCGACCTGAAAACCGATAAGATCGCCGCCACCTGTCAGGAAAACTCACAGATCAAATGAGCCATGACCTTCCTCCGCTGAACGCGCTTCGCGCCTTCGAAGCCGCTGCCCGCTTGAACAGCGTAAGTCAGGCGGCCGAACAGTTGCATGTCACCCATGGGGCCGTCAGCCGGCAACTCAAGGTGCTTGAAGAACACCTCGGCGTAAGCCTGTTCATCAAGGACGGACGCGGCCTGAAACTCACAGATGCCGGGTTGCGCCTGCGTGATGCCAGCAGCGAGGCCTTCGAGCGTCTGCGCAGCGTTTGCGCCGAACTCACACAAAGCACGGCCGATGCTCCATTCGTGCTCGGTTGCTCGGGAAGCCTGCTGGCGCGCTGGTTTATCCCGCGACTGGGGAGACTCAATGCCGACCTGCCGGACTTGCGCCTGCACCTGTCGGCCGGAGAAGGCGATCTCGACCCGCGAAGGCCGGGGCTGGACGCCTTGCTGGTATTTGCCGAGCCCCCCTGGCCCGCGGACATGCAGGTTTTTGAGCTGGCCAGCGAACGCATCGGCCCGGTCATGAGCCCACGGTTCACCGGCTATGAACGGCTCAAGGACGCGCCGGACACTGCACTGCTGAGCGAGGCTTTGCTGCACACCACCTCACGCCCGCAAGCCTGGCCGAGTTGGGCGCAACCACGTGGACTCGACGCGAGGGTGCTGAAGTACGGTCAGGGATTTGAACATTTGTATTACTTGCTGGAAGCCGCCGTCGCGGGTCTGGGTGTGGCGATTGCCCCCGAACCCTTGGTGACGGAGGACTTGAAGGCCGGCCGCCTGGTTGCGCCATGGGGCTTCAGTGAAACCCCGGCACACCTGGCGTTGTGGCTCCCCAAGCGCGCCGCGGACGGGCGCGCCCGGCAACTGGCGCAGTGGCTCAAGAACGAACTGCGTCAAACGGATTAATCACGCTTGCACAACAGATAAGCGGCCAGCAGGCCTAATGCGCCCACGGCGACACCGGCTGTTGTCCAGGGGTGTTCCTGGGCGTAGTCCCGGGTGGCAATCCCGGTTTCGCGGGTTTTGACCTTGACCTCTTCATAGGCATCGGCCAGCAAATGGCGCGAGTGCTTCAAGGCATTCTCGGCGTTGCTTTTCAGGGTCTTGAGTGTTTTACGCGACTCATCCGAGGCGTCGTCCTTCAAGCTTTCCAAAGACTTGAGCAGACTCTCGATCTCGGCTTCCATGCTTTGCAATGAGGCTTTGCGTAACGAGGTGTTGGCCATGGTGACTCTCCTGCATTGGTGATGAGTGGCATGTGTTGGTTGGGACTGCAGGGGTTCGAGAAAGTGCAGAAAACCTGAACTTCATCCTCACAGCGACCAACAGAAAATAGGAAAAATCACTGCTAGGCTGTAATTCACACGCCGAGGAGAACGCCATGTCTGACCATCACACCTACAAGAAAGTCGAGCTGGTTGGCTCGTCTACCAGCAGTATCGAAGATGCGATCAACAACGCCCTGACCGAAGCCAGCAAAAGCATCAAGTACATGGAATGGTTTGAAGTGACCGAGACCCGTGGGCACATCAGGGACGGTAAGGCTGCGCACTTTCAGGTGACCTTGAAAGTCGGGTTCCGGATTGCCAGCAGCTGACTTTGGGCTAGTCTTCTGAACTTGCACGCCGGCCGAATGCCATAGGGAATGGTAAAGCACTGCATGAGTGCGTCCGGCTGACGGCTGGTTACCCCTATGATCTGACCAGGGAAT
>NZ_JBGCUL010000508.1:0-3264 GCF_054177685.1 Pseudomonas sp. P5_A2_2 | reverse complement strand
GGATTGTGCAGGGAGCCCAGACCAATTAATCGTTGAAAAGCATCGCCAGCAAGCCGGCTCCTACGGATTTATGTCGTTCACAAATGATGCGACCGACCCAAAACCTGTAGGAGCCGGCTTGCTGGCGATGCTTTTCAACGATTAATTGGTCTGGGCTCCCTGCACAATCCAGGCACCGATCAGGTCACGTTCCTGCTGGGTCATCTGGGTGATGTTGCCCAGTGGCATGATCTGGCTGGTGACGGCTTGCGCCTGAATCCGCGGTGCGTTCTGGCGGATCTGCTCGGGGGTGTCGAACATCACACCGGCAGGGGCTGCACTGAACAGCGGGCTGGTCGGCTTGGCCGAATGGCAAACCGCGCAACGTTCCTGAATCACGCTGTGCACTTTGTCAAAGCCAGGGCCTGTGTTGGACGCTTGCGCCGGTGCGGCGGCTGGCGTTTCTGCAGGTTTGGTTTCAGCCGGTTTCAAACCACCGCCCACTGCTGTTTCCGGCAGCGGCTGGTATTCGATCCTGGCTGGCGCCTTGGCCACTTCCGGGCTGTTCAGCGGCGCAGGGCCGGTGACGTAAGCCAGGCTGATCATGCCGACGGCKGCGACTGGAAGAGTCCAGGCAAATTTGTGGCTGTCGTGACGGGTGTTGAAGTAGTGACGCACCAACACCGCCAGTACCGCGATCCCGGCCAGGATCAACCAGTTGTACTGGCTGCCGTAGGTGCTCGGGAAGTGGTTGCTGATCATGATGAACAGCACTGGCAAGGTGAAGTAGTTGTTGTGACGCGAACGCAGCAGACCTTTGGCTGGCAGCGCCGGAYCCGGCGTGCGGTTCTCGGCGATCGCCGCCACCAGTGCGCGTTGCGCCGGCATGATGATGCGGAACACGTTGCCGACCATGATGGTGCCGATGATCGCGCCAACGTGCAGGTACGCACCCCGACCGCTGAACACCTTGCTGAAGCCGTAGGCCGCGCCGATGATCAGGACGAACAGGATGAAGCCTAGCAGGGCAGGGCGTTTACCCAGGGCCGAGTCGCACAGGAAGGAGTAGATGAACCAGCCAATGAACAGCGAGCCGAGACCGATGGCCACGCCCTCGGGACCACTCAGGGTGCTGCCCGGAGCCAGCAGGTAGAGCGTCGGGTTGGAGTAGAACACCACGCACAGCAGCGCGATACCCGACATCCAGGTGAAGTAGGCTTCCCATTTGAACCAGTGCAGGTTGTCCGGCATGGTCGGAGGCGCCAGTTTGTATTTTTCCAGGTGGTAGATACCGCCACCGTGGATTGCCCACAAATCGCCAGCCAGACCGCTTTTCGGGTTGACCCGGTTGAGGTTGTTTTCCAGCCATACGAAATAGAACGACGCACCGATCCAGGCCACGCCAGTAATCATGTGAACCCAGCGCACGCTCAGGTTCAGCCATTCCAACAGATGTGCTTCCACAGTCTTTACCTCTCGCCTGTCACTCTGTTGTCGAGTGATCAGACCTTCTCTTATTGGTGGGGGGCGAGGATCAAACGCTCATCCTCTTTGAAAAAATGCTCATCGCAGTTATTGCCTGTGCCACTGCGATCAACCACCAGGAAGTCATCCCGCTTTTCGATCGTCAGCACCGGGTGGTGCCAGACGCCGCGATGGTAATTAATGCCCTGCCTGCCGTTGGTGACGAAGGCGCGGACCAAGCCTGATACAGGTTCATCGCCAACTGGCGCGACCACGATCAGAAAGGGGTTGCCGAGCAGCGGAATGAAAGCCTGGCTGCCCAGCGGATGGCGCTCCAGCATGCTGACGATCAGCGGCATGTCCTGCGCATCGGCGCGGAAGATGCTGATGATCGCGTTGTCCTCAGGCGTAGCGGTTTGCACCGTCGCCAGTTTATGGAAGCGCATGGTCGAACCGTTGTTGATCATGAAGTGATCGCGGCCGTCGGTTTCGATCACGTCACCGAAAGGGGCGAAGGCTTCTTTGGTCAGCGGTTCAATCGTCAATGTGCGCATGCTGTTCTTATCCGAATTCTGTGTTGTTGGATCTGACGCTGCTTTTTGTAGGAGCTGGCTTGCCAGCGAAAGCGCCCTCACTGACGCCTTCGCCGGCAAGCCGGCTCCTACAGGCTCAGCATTACTTCGCGACCTTGCCCAGTACACGCAGGCGGCTCACACCACCATCCGGGAACACGTTCAGGCGGATGTGGGTGATCGGGCCCAGCGCCTTGATCTGCTCGGCGAAGGTGTGTTCGGCGTGCATTTCCAGCTTCTGGCTTGGCAGCAGTTCGCGCCAGAACAGCGACTGGGTTTCGATCTGGCTGTCGGTACCGCCCTTCACGAAGGCGCCCTGGATCGAGCAGCTGTCCGGGTAGTTGCCCTTGAAGTGCAGGGTGTCGACGATGACTTTCTCGACTTCACCGGCATGACCCAGCGCGACGATGACCCAGTCATTGCCCGGGGTACGGCGACGCGCGGTTTCCCAACCGTCGCCCATGTTGATGCCACGGCCCGGGTTGAGGATGTTGCTCATGCGGCCGAAGTGTTCATCGGAGCAGGCGAGGGCGCGGCCACCGTTGAGGGCGGCGGCCAGGTCGACTTGCTCGTTGTCGCCGATCGCCGACCAGTCGCGGAACGGCACGCCGTACACGCGCAGACGGGCCACGCCGCCATCCGGGTAGATGTTGAAGCGCAGGTGGCTGAACGCCTGGTCGTTGTTGATTTCGTGGTAGTGGTGGCTGTTGCCTTGCAGCTCGACGGCCGACAGCACTTCAGTCCACTGGGTGTTTTCATCAGGCTCGCCCGAGGCCAGGAAGCAGGCTTCCAGGGAAGCCGAAGGCGGGAAGTTGCCGGTGAAGAATGAAGTGTCGATGTCGACGCCCTTGATCGAACCCGGCACGCCCAGGCGGATCACGGCACTGTCGAAGCCTTCGAAGCGCTTGCGACGCGATTCCCAGCCGTCCATCCACTTGCCGTTGTCATCGAACACGCCCTCCTTCCATACGGCCGGGGTCGGTTGGAACAGACGGTTGGCGTCTGCGAACCAGTCATCGGTGACCGAGATGATTTTGGTGCCCAGGCGGGCATCGGCCAGGTTGACGAACTTCTCGAAAGGTACGGCGTAAGCTTTCATTCTTCTTGTCTGCCTTTAAATAAGTGGCTTGGGATGCTTGCGAGGCCCTGGTTGATTTCGGCGTTCATGAAATCCCTGGGCCAGGCTTGCTATAGGGTCAGTAATCGGAACAGGGCGATCTTGTTGATCTGCGCCAGCGCGCATTTGAAT
>NZ_JBGCUL010000507.1:0-3267 GCF_054177685.1 Pseudomonas sp. P5_A2_2 | reverse complement strand
GCTGAACACCATGTTCCGGGACAAGAAGTTTGTGGTGGTGTCTTTGCGCCCGGGCAAGGATCGCACACTCGATCAGAACGCCTTGTGGTTTGCCATGTACAAGCGCATCGCAGAGATGACCCCGATCGGCGATGCAGCCGACGCCCGGCGTTACTGCAAGCTGCACTTCGGCGTCCAGATCCTGCTGAACGAGGATGCCGGGTTTCAGGCGGAGTGGTACCGGGTTATGCGCCATCTGCCGTACGAGATAAAGCTATCGATGATGGGCGGCTGCAAGCTGTTCGGCCCTGATGGATTCCCAGTGACCAGTCTGTTCAATCGCGCTCAAGGCATCCAGTACACCGACTGGATCTCAGCCTACTTCACTGGCCATGGCGTGGTTTTCACTGATCTGCTGAGCAAGGAGGCTGCATGAGGACTGGGATCAAGGACGTGAAGCAGAAGACGTGCAAAGCCTGTGGCGAGAAGTTTGCCCCGATGTTCAATACCACACAGGTGGTGTGCAGCCAGAAGTGCGCCTTGGCTCACGCTCCCGCCAATAGCGAGAAAGCCCGCAAGGCCATCGACCAGCGCGAGCGCCGCGAGATCAGAGTCCGCAAAGAGAAGCTGAAGAGCAGGGCGGAGCACCTGCGCGAAGCCCAAGCGGCGGTGAACGAGTACGTGCGCCTGCGTGACGCGCACCTGCCATGCATCAGCTGCGACTCGATGCCGAGCGATCACGACCTGATCACGGGTAGCCGCTGGGACGCCGGTCACTATCGGTCGGTCGGTGCCTGTCCTGAGCTTCGGTTCGAACCTATGAACATCCACCGGCAGTGCGTGAAGTGCAATCGCAATCTGTCCGGTAATGCGGTCAAGTACCGCATCCGCCTGGTGAAGCGCATCGGCGCCGACAAGGTGGATTGGCTGGAAGGGCCTCATTCGGCCCGCAAGTACACCATCGACGACCTCAAGGCCATCAAGGCCGAATACCGGGCAAAGACAAGAGAGCTCAAAAAGGAAGCAGCATGAAACTGATCAGCGCAAGGCAGGTATGGACAGAGTCGCAGCACGAATCGAACGCATCGATCAGTGCCATAGCAATCGACAAGGCAGAGTCGGCCCCGGTGAAATCAGGTTCTCGCATGCGCCGCCATGAAGCGGTATTTGCGGCCCTGGGCGAGGACAAGGAAGAGCGCATTCAGGTTGTACGCCAGCGGATCAGCATCAGCGAGACGCGCCGCACGCCAGTGGGTCGTTCCACGGCGCGCGCTGCTCACCTGGCGACCATCGGGAAAGTGCTCCGCGCCATCGATACGTTGCCATTCCAGGTGCAGCAGTTCGGGCACTTCCTTTATCACCCGGCGATGACCATGCAGCACGTCATGAACGCAGTGCTGTTGGTGGCAGCGAAAGCGGAGCTGCCCGACCTGACATCGGCCAAGCGCGTGAAGGCCCAGTACCTGATCACCCTAGCGCTGCAGTCGTACAAGGCCCAGGTGAGCGGGGCGGCAGAGTGGGGGCCAGCGCGGGTAGCGTCCGAGATGAAAGAGTTCTTCGGTGTGACGATTGATCCGAAGAACTGGACGCGCGACTGGCTCGACCTGTGGGAATCCCTGAAGAAAGTGATCACGGAAGTTGATATCCAGGCTCAGCAACCGGTATGGCAGGTAATTCAYTCGGAAAAAGATGAAGAGGCGGCATAAATATATTGACATGACGGGAGTTTGTGCGTACTTTTCCCATAGTGCACAAGTAACGCGAAACGCACACGAATACCTGAACCCGGCCACCGTGCCGGGTTTTATATTGTGCGCATGCGACATCGCGTGATAGCGTTTTGACTCTACCGAAAATCAGGAGTCATTAATGTCTGTCACCATCTCGCATAAAGTAGGCCTCGAAGTTCCTGAGGAATGGCGCACCCTCCAAATTCTAGAAATTTGGATCGTCGCTATTGATGGGGAGCCTATGGGAGTCTTCTTCAGTGGGGAAGAGGCCAATGCTTATGCACACTGGACGGAGTGGCGCATTTCTGAAGAGTTAAAGCGGAGTTCTGAACCAAGCTCAGGACCTCGATTGGGATAATGCCATCAACAAGGGGAAACTTTATYTCCCTTGGGATGAGGGAAGCCTCGCCATCATGCGGGGCTTTTTTACGCCTCGAATTCACCTGTAGCCAGGGCAGCGCTCGGGAAAGCCTGGACGTCGATAGCCGGATAGTGCGACGCACGGAATCAACACCGGCAGCCCCCGCACCCCGACCTCAGATGCTTTCGGGGTGGCACGAGACTGAACTGGCGAGATCGATGCAATGGGGGGTCGACGCTGGGAAGGTCTTTGGCGGACAGCGCGGAAAGACGCGTGCACCTATTCGATCAATGCGATGCTTTCTACCGGTTTGCCCGTTACCGGATCCTTCATTGAAGATCGACGGAAGCGACCGGTCGCGACAATCTGGTCAAGGACCGCATCCACTGCCTGCATCGTGCTTGGTTGGCGGGCGTATCGCGTGCGCAGGATGAAGTCCAGTGAGTAGCGCTTGACCTTCGCCAAGCCTTCGCGAGTTTTTCCGATTGGCATTTCAGTCACTCCAGTCTCTTGGAACGCGTCTACTAACCGCTCGATGTACAGGCCGCCATGGGCACCGCCATACGGAAGATCAATCCAGCCTGGCTCGGAAGGGCTCACGCGAATTGATGTTTTAAGCGCGCCGAGTGCGGCTTCCAACTGTTCCATCTTTGACGTATGTAGGAAGTCTACAAGGCGGTCGCCCTGAGCCTGGTGAACGCCAAGTGCACGGCACAGATCTGCTTTGCGCATGCCTTGCTTCATCATCTCGTTCCAGAGAGCAATCTTCGCAACGGTAACGGCTGGCAAAGCAACAACGTGCTCTCCATCCTCCGGTGGGGTCGCTTCTGGAATGGCGCGACGCTCGTCGACATAGAGTGAAAGAGTAGATTCGATCGCGTCCAGGGCTTCGCTGATAGCGTGCTCTCGGTCATCGCCATAGCTGTTCAGTTGCGGCAGGTCTCGGCAGAAGACGGCAACACCTGGTCCATCATCTTCTTCAAAGCGGATTGCATAGTCGTACATGGTCACTCCTCGGAGGTGATGGTCCAGCATTCAGATGTGGTGAAGGGGCTCTCAGAGCCCCAGTTGTTTAATGATCGCCTTGCGGGTCGGTTCTGGCATTTCCTTGCTACCGTGATCCGCGAAGGTGGTCCTGTTGCCGTTTGGGGCGGAGACTTTGAAGTGGCTTCCTTTGCCGGCTTCGAAGGTTACCCC
>NZ_JBGCUL010000506.1:0-3277 GCF_054177685.1 Pseudomonas sp. P5_A2_2 | reverse complement strand
CTCCTGAACAAATAGTTAGCACTGCCACTAACGCTCCAGGCTCAGGGCTTCAATTAAGTCCTGCACGTCGGCCTTCACATACATTTTCGTTCTCCGCGTCTATCTACGAGCTCACGGATGCCTGACTCGCCTAGGCATGCGGGGGGCAGCGAGATTCAGTCTATGCTGTTCGGACGGAGCACAAGTGACAGATCCAAGACTATTTCTGCCACAAATGCTCACTCTATGCCCGGACGCACGGGGCCTCCTCCAATGAAAAAGTTGACGAAACCAGCCGCTCCGCGCGCAGACGTGAGGCAGAAGCGGATTGTCATATTGGGTTTGCCACCGGTGGACGCGCTCGACGTGATCGGCCCAGCGGAAGTAATCGCGTGGGCGAATCAACTGGACGGCGCTAGCCTTGCCCCGTACGTGCTCGAACTAGTCAGCTCTGCTGCTGATGTGCACCTCGAGAGCGAAACAGGTATTGGGTTCAGAGGGCATCGCACACTCGAGCAAGAGCGTCGTGCGAACAAACCCATCGACACCTTGATCGTGACAATGGGCTCCAAGTCGTTCGAACAGGTCGACCAGGAAGCCATAGAGTGGCTTCGAACGCGCTCGAAGACTGTGCGGCGCGTGTGCTCTATATGTGTTGGGGCGTTCGCCCTGGCTGCCGCGGGCCTTCTGGACGGCCGCAGGGCAACGACTCATTGGAGCGTGGCACGACGTTTGGCGGAGCGCTACCCCAAGGTACAGGTCGACCCGTCTCCCATCTGGGTGAAAGACGGCAATGTCTATACGTCAGCTGGCATATCGTCCGGAATCGACCTCGCGCTATCGCTGGTAAGTGAAGATCTTGGAAATGACTTCGCCATGGAGATAGCGAAGAATTTGGTTTTGTACTTACGTCGTCCAGGCGGACAGGCGCAGTTCAGCTTCGCACTTCAGTCACAGCAGGCGCACAATTCAAGTCTGAGCGACTTATGCCTCTGGATCAGTGAGCATCTGCATATGGATCTCACAATCGAGATGATGGCAGCCAGAGTTTCAACCAGTGTCAGAACGCTGATACGAATGTTTCAGCGGGAATTGCAGACCACGCCTGCAAAATACGTCGAAACCGTCCGGCTGGAAGCGGTCTGCCGTTCGCTTGCGCTTGGCGAAAAATCGATGCACGACATCTGTCGCCGGAACGGTTACCACGGCGTCGACGTGCTTAGGAAGGCATTTACGCGCCGCTTCGGTGTGAGCCCAATGGAATACTCCCAGCGCTTCGACAAAAGCACCGAGCCGACGCAGTCCGGTTGACGTCGACTTCCAGCACCTGCAAGCGATACCGCCAAACCTATGGGCCGCCGATAGTCCGCGACTAATCGTCAGAGACACCGTGCGTGATATCGCCGACTACCACAGACGCAAGCTCCCGCCTTAACGCGTCTACCTTTTCAGTACCGTTCATTTGCTCAAACTGTCGTTGAGCCTCTTCCCAGAGAGGTGYAGTCCTTTCGAACAAGCTCCGCCCCTCCTCCGTTAGCACTACCAGGCGACTTCTTCCGTCAGATGGAGAGGGGCTGATCGAAATCAATCCTCCCCGTTCCAGGAAACCCGCCATTTTCCCCATCGCCGTGCGCTCGATATCGAGCCGCTCAGCAAGGGTATTGATTGCAGCAGTCCCCATTTCGTGGAGAGCAGCCAAGGTAAGGTATTGGGTGATCCGCAGACCCGATGGCTCAAGCTGCGCATCATAAAAGCGAGTGATCTGCCGGCTCGCCCTCCTTATTGCGGAGCAATTGCACTGGTCGATCCCTGTTGGTTGGTTAACCGGCAGCATCTGTATATTTCCTCACTACTACTGATGACTATTTACGCCCCGGACGTACGAGTCACGCATAGACGTCACGGTATTTTTCGATGAACGCCTGCACTGACAGCGCAGGTGTGCCGGTGATCTTCTCAACCACGTCGTTCACACCCGCAAAGACACCCTCTCGGTAGTTCTGAGCAACTTCGACCAGGTGTTGTACCAAGGCCGCAGGAAACTTGTACTCGTGTTCCATTTTATGCTGGAACGCCTCGATTGATGTCGGAGCGTACTCGATTTCCGCGCCAAGCACTTCGCTCATGGCAGCAGCGATCTCGGTGTGATTCATCTCGATCGGACCATGAAGGCTGTAAATTTTACCTTCATGCCCTGCAGGGTTGGCCAAAATGTGGGCGATCACCCGACCTTGGTCGTCAGTAGCAATAGGAGCGTGGCGACCATTCTCGAAGGGGAACTCGATTTTCTTCTTGGCCCGGATTTCCTTTGCGAAGTGAGGGTACGCAAGCCAGTCCGCGAAGAAGGTAGGGCGAAGGTGCGTTGTCGGTACACCCGACCAGTCGAATACACGTTCGGAGATCCAATGGTCCTGTGCCAAATGGCTTTTGGAATCACGCCGCGCGGAGATCTGCGACATGTTCACGATCGCCTTTACCCCGGCCTCTTTCGCTGCTTGGGCAAAATAGGCCGCACCTTCGACGATTCCCGGTGCGAGTGGATAAAGGAAATAGGCCGAGCGAATGCCTTCCATCGCTGCACGAATGGCATCGATGTCGGTGAAATCGCCAATAGCAATTTCAACTCCGCGCTGGCGCAGAGCTGCTGCCCTTTCGTCGTCCGAACGCACGTACGCGCGGACGCTCTTGCCCAACTTAAGCAGTTCGTCGATTGCTGCAGCACCAGTCCGCCCGGTTGCACCGCTTACAAGAATTTCAGCTGCGCTCATGATCGTAGTCCTCTCAATTGGTTAGAGCCTATGCTCTTTAATTCACGATAGGAGCATATGCCCCTATGCGATTTAAGATAGGAGCATGTGCTCCTATTGTCAATTGACGGCAATGACCGTTCAGCGGTTCGACAATTCTGTACTCGCCATTTTCCGATCCGCGAGCACTGTGCAGCAGCGCTAACGTTGATCGGTGTTGATAGGAAGCCGCTCCCAACCAGTGTCGATATCGACCTTAATTATGTCGATATCGCCAATGGCTGTCTTGCAATTGCCACCGTACTCTGTGCCTGAAGCGGGCGGTTATAGCCCTTAGCTTCCCCCTGCGCTTAGGTGGCTGAGTGAACTGGTCAACTAATTTTGGACACCAGTTACGGTTTTCATGCCGCCAGTTTTTCCATAGCTACCGGTGAACGATAGCCGTTGTAGCTATGGAGCCTGACGTTGTTGTAACGCATCACGTAGCGTTGCACGTCTATGCGGGCTTCATGCTCAGAGTTGTAGCCATCTTCTGGCACCCACTCTGATTT
>NZ_JBGCUL010000505.1:0-3283 GCF_054177685.1 Pseudomonas sp. P5_A2_2 | reverse complement strand
GCGGCAAACCGTCCAGGTCAGCCTCCAGGATAAAAGAAGCAGCCTCGACTTGCTCTCCCAGGTAGGCGTCAGCACAGGCTTGCAACTTCTGGGGTGTAAGAAAGCAGTCCACAGCAGCCTTGGCATGGAGGCTTTCTCCGGTGAGAGCCAGATCCACCCAGGGAGAAAACAGCACGACGCAACCCGGCATTTCCATGCCCATGGTCCGGGCCTGAATCAGAGCGGCCATGATGAGTTGGGCTCCCGCCGAATCCCCCACCAATGCGATATCGTCTGCATCTTCGCTGTTCGCGAGCAACGCCGCATACGCAGTCAGAACATCTTGCTGGGCAGCAGGGTATGCATGTTCAGGCGTTAGTCGATAATCAACGACATAAGCCGTGGAAGATGTACCAGCAGCAAGCGTACCGGCGATCCCCTCAAAACCTTCAGCGCTGCCCACCATGAATCCACCTCCGTGGACATAGAGCAGAGAGCGCCGGGAATCCACGCAGGTTACCGTCCGTACAGGCACTCCACCGAGCGTCGACGCCGTGGAGCGGCAATAAGGCGGAGCCGAAAAACGCTTGCACAATTGGTCAAAACCAATGCGAGCCTGCTGCAGCGACCCAGGAGTATTTTCTCTACGAGAGCGAAGCTCATCCCGGATAGCATTCAGTTCGCAAACACTCATTCTTGCCTCCCAGATAAAGCGTGACATGCAGTGTCAGTCAAATATCAAGCACCAGCCTTGGGGACTTGGCACGTGAAACACACTGCAGAATGACCGCATTGGAAGCACGCTCCTCATCGCTGAGGACATAGTCCCTATGATCAATCTCACCGGCTAGTACCCGGCATTCACAAGTACGGCAAAGCCCCTCCCGGCAGGAAAAAGGCACCATTATCCCCGCCTCTTCGAGTGCATCGAGAAGGCTGGTATCAGCTGGCACGGTTAGTTCCATGCCACTACGAGCAAGTTCCACCACGAAGCTTTTGTTCTGTTGTTTTTCAGGAGCACTCGACTGAGGTGCGCTGAACAACTCGAAATGCACCTGGCCGGAAGGCAGGTAAGCCTGTGCGACATCCCGTACCGCATTCATGAGGGGCGCCGGTCCACAGCAATAGAGGTGGTCCGTTGAACTTGCTTGACGAGTAAACGCCTGCAGATCGGGACGACCGGCAGTTTCGTCATCCGAGTGAAACACTAATTTTCCGCCACGAGGAAGATGCTCGATGTAAGCAGCCCGGGACCGGGAGCGGACGCAGTAGAGAAGTTGCCACGGCTTGTCATTCGCATCGCACCAACGAATCATGCTGAGAATCGGCGTAATGCCGATACCGCCGGCGATAAACAAATAAGTGCTTGCGTTGCGTTCCAGCGGGAAGTTATTGCGAACCGCACTAATTTCGAGCAGGTCGCCGACTCGCAGGTGTGCATGAATGAACGCTGAGCCACCCCGTGACGGCTCAGACAATCCGACCCCAATTGAGTAACTTCCGTCCGAGGGATCGTACCGGTGAACGGAGTACTGCCTGATCAAACCATTTGGCAGGCGAACATCAATGTGCGAGCCCGCGTCGGCCACAGGAAGAGGTTGACCGTCCAAGGCCAGCAAGCGGACATCCATAATGGCGTCAGCAGCTTTCACGATCGCCATCACTCGAACGCGGTTCCAGTCGCTCATCTCAGACCTCCTGGATCTTGACGGGATTACTTACCGCCTGCTCAGCCTTATAAGCATTCGCCACTAGCCACCTGAAATACGAAAGAGCAGTATCAGCTCCGATCGGAATCATTTTGAAATCGGAGGTCAGCTTCAACATGCGATCTTGCGCATGAATCATATCGCTGTCTTCCTGGAACGCTGTGACGACCTGGTCGTGGATTGCCAACGTCACCTCGGGGTCATCAATGGCGAAATTATGAGGCTGCGAAAAGAAGTAGTGCGTGGATTCGTCCGTTTCCGGAGTCAGTGCCTGAGTGCTACGGAACTCTGCCGCATTGACGCGATTTCCCGCCTTGGCATTTTGCCCAGTGGGCTGCATCCCCGAATCCATCAGGAAGATGCTCGGCAGCAGGAAGTCGTAGACATTCCAACGATCAACAGGCCCCGGATAATTCTTGATCTTCTGCACAAAAGGTGCCGGCTTAATACCTTCACCCCAACGCGTTACTCGTACGCCGTTTTCCAGCTTTTCGACCTGAGGTATACAGGCCGCATACGCCTCGTCACCGCCCAGAGTGTTCGGATGAACATAGGGCAAATGTGCGAGGTCAAGCAGGTTGTCAGCGATCAGCAGGTAGTTGGTGGTGTAATAGGTGTAACCCTCCAGGCTTCGCCACTCGGGGTGATCCAGCCAATGTGTATCAGGGATCAGGGACGGATCCGCCAGGCTGGCATCACCCACCCAGATCCAGATCCACTTGTGCTTCTCCACAACTGGGAATGTGCGCACCTTAGCCTGCGGAGGAATGCGCTCTTGTCCGGGTATTTCGACGCAGCGCCCCGTCGTATCAAATAGAAGACCATGGTACATACACCGAAGCTGATCGCCTTCCAGGCGCCCTTTCGATAGTGGAGCGCCTCGGTGACAGCAACGGTCTTCGAAAGCCACCATTTTTCCGGTGGTATCACGCCATAGCGCTACTGGCACGTTAAGAATCGTTCTTGCGAGAAGCTCGTCGACCGGAATCTCACTCGACCAAGCAGCTACATACCAAGCGTTACGAAGAAGCATGACGTCGACCTCATTTCTTGTTTTTGTTTTTGAAACTTTCCTTGCTGACGCCATGCTAGAGGCGGATCATGTATGCGCATAGATCATGGAGCTAATACAGATCATGCACGCCATTCATGGTAAGAAATTCGACTTGAACCTGCTGCTCGCGTTCGACGCGCTTCTGCGAGAACGCAATGTATCTCGAGCAGCAGAGCATCTTGGCTTGACGCAGAGCGCCATGAGCCATGCACTACGACGTCTACGGGAGTTTTATGAAGACCCCCTCTTCGTCCGTATTGGCGATGCGATGAAGCCGACGCCTTTCGCAGAGGAGATGGGGGATTCAGTTCTGGAGATCGTATCCGCCGTACAGCACAAGCTGTTGGCGCAGGCCAGTTTCACCCCTATGTCTTCCACCAGGGTCTTCAGCCTTTGTATGACGGATATGGGCGAGTTGGTATTTTTGCCCCGGCTGATTTCAGAGCTTCAGAAAGTGGCCCCCCATTGCCGAATACGAACGTCGCAGCTACCCACCGAGCATATAGCGAACTCACTGGAGAGAGGTGATACAGACCTGGCT
>NZ_JBGCUL010000504.1:0-3302 GCF_054177685.1 Pseudomonas sp. P5_A2_2 | reverse complement strand
CAGGAGTTCATGGCATGAGCGTTTCAACCAGCGGCACAGCAGCGGCGATAACAAAAGCTTCAATGACGAGGGGAATGGTGCTTCTCTTTGCGTTTTGTTGTGGTGCCATCGTGGCCAACATCTATTACGCACAACCGATTATCAGCTTGATCGCCCCGGATATCGGCATGTCGAATGGCAGCGCCAGCTTTATCGTATCGCTGACTCAAATTGGTTACGCACTCGGATTGTTTTTCCTGGTTCCCTTGGCGGACCTCATGGAAAACCGCCGACTGATGATCGCGACGATCGTGGTTACAATCTTCAGCCTGATCGCCGCTGGTTTGGCCAGGCAACCGAGTGTGTTTCTTGTCGTCTCGGCACTCATCGGTTTCAGCTCGGTCTGCGTGCAGATGCTGATTCCATTGGCCGCGCATCTGACGCCGGAAGAGTCTCGCGGCCGAGTGGTGGGCGGGATCATGGGGGGCTTGCTGTTGGGGATCCTGCTTGCGCGTCCGCTGTCGAGCCTGGTTGCTGATCATTTTGGCTGGCGGGCAGTATTTATCGGCGCGGCTGCGTTGATGTTCGTCATCTCCATGGTGATCGGCATGACCATGCCCAAATGGCAACCGACCCATCGCGCGTCGTATGGGCAGTTGCTGAAGTCCCTTGGACAATTGTTTTACCGTGAGCCGGTATTGCGTCAACGAGCGCTCTATCAAGGGTTGATGTTTGCGGCGTTCAGCTTGTTCTGGACCGCTGTCCCCCTGGTATTGAGCCGTGAGTTCGGCCTCACGCAAAGTCAGATTGCGATTTTCTCTCTGGTCGGCGCCATCGGCGCAATCGCCGCACCTATCAGTGGTCGACTCGCTGATGCGGGGCACACTCGACGAGCCTCACAGTTGGCGATGATATTGGGTGCAGTGAGTTTCCTGCCGGCCTTCATCAATCCTTTTTACGGTGTGATCGGGTTAGCGGTTACGGGTATCGCGCTGGATTTTGCCGTGCAGATGAACATGGTGCTTGGGCAACGAGCCGTCTACGCCTTGGGCACTGCCAACCGAGGCCGTCTGAATGCGTTGTACATGATCAGCATCTTCATTGGCGGGGCGATCGGCTCCTCGGTGGCCAGCTCGCTTTATGAACACTTCAGCTGGTTGGCGATTGCCGCAGTCGGAAGTGCATTGTCACTGGCCACTCTGATCGCGTTCTTGATGGTGTCCCGTAGAAGCGGGCAGACCCACTGAGTAAATCCGTCGCCTGAACAAACGATTGGGGAGGGAGCCCCAAGTTCGTCATCAAATCCAATCAGTGATTCAATAGGCGCACCGTTCCCAGTCAGCGCCCGGTAACTCAAGGAGTGTCATGGACAAGCTGCTCGCATTGAAAATGTTCGTCCAGGCGGTGGATTCGAAGGGTTTTTCTTCTGCCGCACGACAATTAGGCATGGCTACGTCATCTGTAACCCGGATGATCGATGGGCTTGAGGCTGAACTGGGCGCTGTCCTGCTTAACCGCTCCCCCCGTCAAATCTCATTGTCAGATGCCGGGGCCGCCTACTATTTGAAAGCGCGGGAGGTGCTCAATGCTGTGGCCGAAGCGGATGCCTCAGTCACTGACCGTGGGGAAATCCCTGCGGGGCATCTGCGTATTTCGGTGCCGGTGGCGCTTGGACGGCGTCTCATTGCTCCGCATATCGCCTCGCTTTTGAAACGTTACCCGCAGTTGGTGTTGGACATGACACTTTCTGACGACATCGTCGAGTTGCTCGGCGAGCGCGTCGATCTATCGATACGGTTGGGATCGGCAGCAGCGATGGATGGTGTGGTCAGTCGTCCCATCGGTCATTTTCGGCGTCGGGCGGTTGCCAGCGCCGCGTACTTGAATACGCATGGCTTTCCCGAACAGCCTCTGGACCTGCTGCAGCACGAGTGCATGCGCTTCAGTTACGGGGCAAAGCAGCAGGTCTGGACGTTCCAAAAGGACGGTGAGGAGACGCGAGTGCCCATTGACGGCCGCTTCAAAAGCAACAATGCGGAGGTTTTGCGCGAAGTTGTACTGGCCGGCGGTGGGGTGGCGCTGTTACCGGATTGGCTCGTCGACGATGATATCGACAGCGGCGACTTGACGTCGTTGTTCGAGTCTTTTGTGATCAATCCCAACGATGCAAGTTCGGCCATTTCCGCGCTGTATCTTCCCAATCATCGCGGCTCCAGACGCGTCAATGCGTTTATCGATTTCATCAGTGAATTACTGGGGCCTGAACACCTCCCCGGGAATTGATCTGCTGGCGTCCTCAGAAGCCGGGTCGGGTTCATAGCCAGCGCATTCTTTTGTTTTGTATGATGCCTCGATGAAGCTCTAGTGAGGCGTTATGCAAGACTCAAAAAACGTAGACGAGAGAACGCCGGAAAAATCAGCGGACTCACAGGGCACCGTCAAAGCGGCGACTCGGCGCCTTTCTCCAGAGGTCCGGGAAAAGCAGATCGTGCACAAAGCCATCGAGCACTTTGCGACGTGCGGATTCTCGGGAAGCACCCGTGAGCTGGCGCGGCAACTGGACGTTACCCAGCCGTTGCTCTACCGCTATTTCCCCAGCAAAGAGGCATTGATCGACCGTGTTTACGACGAGGTATATCAGTGGGATGCCTCTTGGGAGACGATAATCAAGGATCGTTCGCAACCCCTTCAGGCTCGCCTGGTTCGTTTCTATACCTCATACGCAAACGTGATTTTGCGGCGAGAATGGATTCGCATCTTCGTTTTCGCCGGGTTGACCCGTGAAGGCATCAACGATCGGTATCTGGCCAAATTGCGTGAGCGAGTCTTCATTCCTGTTATTGCGGAAATTCGCCATGCCCATGGTCTGGCGCCTTCCTGCGGTGAAACGATCAATGAAAAAGAGCTCGAACTGATCTGGAGTTTGCATGCCAGCATTTTCTATATTGGCGTGCGCAAATGGATCTACGATCTTCCAGTGACCGAGGACATTGACGCGCTGATAGAGCAGATGGTCGATGCGTTCCTCAATGGCGGTCCCCATGTATTGGCTCAGGTCGACAACGACCTCGGCGAAAAGCCTCGCTTGAATTGATTTTTCCGCTTGCCCACCTGATGACATCCTGCTTCCACCCTTCTTTTTGTCGACCACTCATCACCTGTTTCAGCCTTTAGCTGGATAGGTGGCGGGAGGGCGTGCATCCCGCTATTTCGCTCTGAAAAGCCCTTTCCAAACACCTGGAACTCGCCCTGCCGAGACGCCACCACGACGTGGTTCAGGGGCCGTCCTCAAAAAATTTGGTCCCGCGGCTATTTACTTCAAT
>NZ_JBGCUL010000503.1:0-3310 GCF_054177685.1 Pseudomonas sp. P5_A2_2 | reverse complement strand
GGCTAACACTTCCCCTTGCCGGGTGTGTAGAGGACTTTCACCTCCAAGTCACCAGCGAGGCCACCACAGCCAAGCTGGTTGCGCTTACGCGCAACGCGCCATGCCTGGCGCACAAGCAAAAGAGCAGCCGAGGCTGCTCAATCTGTTTTGCCGATTATCCCGCGCACCGCGCGGGAATAACCATTTCAATCAACGTTTCTGGGTCAGGGCGCGGCGTTCAAATTCCACGATCCGCTGACGGTAATGCTCGATCGTCTGGGCGGTCAGTACGCTGCGCTGGTCGTCCTTCAGTTCGCCGTTGAGCTCCTGGGACAATTTGCGCGCCGCTGCCACCATCACATCGAAGGCCTGCTTCGGATGACGCGGGCCTGGCAGCCCCAGGAAGAAACTCACCGCCGGGGTGCTGAAGTGGTCGATGTCGTCCAGGTCGAATACGCCCGGCTTGACCGCGTTGGCCATGGAGAACAGGACTTCACCGTTGCCGGCCATGCTTTCGTGGCGGTGGAAAATATCCATCTCACCGAAACGCAGGCCGCTCTCCAGAATGTTCTGCAACAGCGCCGGGCCCTTGAAGCCGGCAGCGTCGCGGCAGATCACGCTGATCACCAGCACTTCTTCAGCTTGCGGTTGTTCTTTGCCGTTGACCGCTGGCGAAGCCTTGGTGTCATCCGGGAAATCGTCGTCGCGGCTGCTGAAGCTCGGGCCGCCGTCCAGATCCAGGCTGAGGTTCATATCGCCCTGGGAAGGTTCGCCGTGGCCACGCTTGCCGCGCTTGGACCCCGACTCGCGAGGCTCGCGGGCCGGCATGCTCACCGACGGCAGATCCTGCTCGTCCAGTTGCGGCTCTTTATGTGTGTCCAGCACGCGCGGCGGGCCCAGCAGCTCGGCGCTGGTGCTGCCTTCCTCGTCTGGCAGGCTGGACAGACTTCGATCAAGACGGAACTTCAGTTTTCCCTTGCCGCCGCGCATACGGCGCCAGCCATCGAAAAGAATACCGGCAATGACAATAATGCCGATGACGATCAGCCACTCGCGCAGACCGATTTCCATGTAATCCCGTGCCTCTATGAAAAATGCTGAAAAATAAGGGGTTTACAACCTGCAAACCGCTTTAAAACGTGGCGCCAACTCTATGTTCTGACAGGCGTTTTGCCCACGTATACGAAAAATTGACATTAAACTAGCACGACCAAAGGTAACTTTACACCGTCTACCACATTGGCTAGCGCGAATATGTCGATTGGCCAGCAAGTCGAAGCCAGTAAAAGAGTCCTACAAACCGTAAACACCCTTTCCTGCAACCACGACTCAGGCATCCACCATTGCCATCGCCTCCTCGACATCCACCGCCACCAGACGTGAGCAACCGGGTTCATGCATCGTTACCCCCATCAGTTGTTCGGCCATTTCCATGGCGATCTTGTTGTGGGTGATATAGATGAACTGCACTGTCTGTGACATTTCTTTTACCAATCGCGCGTAGCGTCCAACGTTAGCGTCATCCAGCGGCGCGTCAACCTCATCGAGCATGCAGAACGGCGCCGGGTTCAATTTGAAGATCGCAAAAACCAGGGCCAATGCAGTCAGGGCTTTTTCGCCGCCGGAGAGCAAATGGATGGTGCTGTTCTTCTTTCCTGGCGGCTGCGCCATGATTGTTACCCCTGTATCGAGTAGATCTTCGCCCGTCAGTTCCAAATACGCGCGGCCTCCACCGAAAACTTTTGGGAAAAGCGCCTGTAAACCGCCATTGATCTGATCAAAGGTATCCTTGAAACGGTTACGGGTTTCCTTGTCGATCTTGCGAATCACGTTCTCAAGGGTATCGAGCGCTTCCACCAGATCGTCGTTCTGCGCATCCAGATAACGTTTACGTTCCGATTGTTGCTGGTACTCATCGATGGCCGCCAGGTTGATCGCGCCCAGACGCTGAATCCTCGCGGCGATACGCTCGAGTTCTTCCTCGGCCTCTTTCTCGCTGGCCTCTGCAGTCAATGTCGCGAGTACGCCGTGGAGATCGTAGCCGTCTTCCAGCAATTGGTCCTGCAAGGTCTTGCGGCGCACGCTCAGGGCTTGCCATTCCATGCGCTGGGTTTCGAGCTGGCTGCGAATCAACTGGGATTGCTGTTCGGCCTGACTGCGACGCTTTTCGGCGTCGCGCAGTTCGCGGTCGGCGTCTTCGAGGGTGATCTGCGCGGTCTTGAGTTCTTCGTCGACGGTCATGCGCTTGTCGAGCAACTCCTCGAGTTTCAGGCGCAGCTCTTCCAGCGGTGCTTCGCCCTCCTCCAGATTGAGGCTCAGTTGCTCGCGTTTTTCCGTCAGCCGCTCGGACTGCATCTCCAGACGCTCCAGCGCCTGGCGCGTGGAATCGTGCTGCGCCTTGAGCGAGCCCAGACGCACCGCCAACTGGTGGGCGTGATCCTTGTGCTGCCGGGCTTCCTGACGTACCCGGTCAAGACGCTCACGCAGGCTGTCGCGCTGGGCCAACAGCAACTCACGCTGCTCGGTGTCCAGCGCCATGCTGTCGAGGGCTTCCTGCAATTGCAGGCGCGCTTCACCGATGTTTTCGTGCTCCAGGGCCCGCTGCTCGTCCAGCTCGGTGAGCTCTTCGTCGAGGCGGCTACGGCGCAGGGTCAATTGTTCGGCCTTGGCTTTGCCGGCGGACAATTGAGCCTTCAATTCACCTTGCTGGCGTGCTTCGTCCTGCAGCAAACGGCGCAAATGTTCGCGACCGTTTTCCTGCTGACGCTGCTGCGCCCTGAGATTCTGCAGCCGGGTTTCCAGGGTTTCGACGGCGGCTTCGCGCTCTTCACGCTCAAGGCCCAGTTGCTGGATTTCCTGACCGCGAGCGAGCACACCGCTTTCCGCTTCACTGGCCCGACGCACCCGCAGGAAATGCCGTCCAACCCAGTAACCGTCACGACTGATCAGGCTCTGCCCGACGGCCAGTTGACCGCGCAAGGCCAAGGCCTGCTCGAGRCTGTCGACCGGCTTGACCTGCCCCAGCCATGGCGACAGATCGAGCTGCGCCTCGACCTTGTCCAGCAGGCTGCCCGGCACCCGTACGCCATCGCTGGACGGGCTGAGCAAACGCAAATCGCCCTGGGCAAACCCGGACAGATCGAAATCGTTGAAGTCGTCCACCAGCACCGCTTGCAGGTCGGCGCCGAGCACGGTTTCCACCGCCAGCTCCCAACCGGCTTCAACCTTCAGGCCTTCGGCCAGGCGCGGGCGATCCGCAAGATTCTGATCGCGCAGCCATTCGGCGGTGCCGGTGCCCGGATCGAGCGCGGCTTGTTGCAAGGCTTCGAGT
>NZ_JBGCUL010000502.1:0-3315 GCF_054177685.1 Pseudomonas sp. P5_A2_2 | reverse complement strand
GTGATGGTCAAGGTGATGCCCTCAGGTTTCAGCTGACTGAAACGCAAAAATGGCACCGGTATATCGAGAATGGATTCGTGTTCGGTGAAGGTGTCGTGCAGCAGGTTTTGCACTTGCTCAGGGTCGATGTCCAGCGGGAACATCAGTTCGAGTATCACCACGCCCTGGGCGCTGCCGCCGAGGGTGACGTTGCGCAGGTTCTGCGAAATCAGGTGGGAGTTGGGTACGATCATGATCGAGCGGTCGGCCAGTTGTATTTCCGTCGCCCGCACGTTGATCCGTCGTATATCGCCTTCGACGCCACTGATGCTGATCAGGTCGCCGACCTTCACCGGGCGCTCGGTCAGCAGGATCAGGCCGGAGATGAAATTCTTCACGATCTCCTGAAGGCCGAAGCCGATGCCCACTGAAAGGGCACTGACGATCCAGGCCAGGTTGGTCCACTTGATCCCCAGCGACGCCAGCGTGAGCAGGACGACGGACACGTAGCCGATGTTGGCGAACAGGGTGCTCAGCGAGGCGCACATGCCTGGGTCCATCTCGGTTTTCGGCAGGAACTCGCTATCCAGCCAGCGGCGCAGCGTGCGTATCAGGTAGACACCGATCATCAGTGTCAGGAGGGCATGCATCAAATTGTCCGGGACGATGTTCAGCTTGCGCAGCCCTTCACCGCCGAGTATGGCCACAGTGCCAGTGACCAGTTGCCCGAGCGTCGTACCGACCCCACCGACAAACAACGCGATGACGCCGATCAGTATCAGGATGGCGCGGCCTGCGCCGGAAAACACGGTGCAGATCTGCTCCAGGCGCGGATTGCCGATGCCCAGCAGCTGTTTGATGGCCTTGCCGGCGGGTTGCCGGGGCGAAAAAACGTAGTCGCAGATGTCCTGGTAAACCTGTGTGAGCAGGTAGAAACCGGCGAAGATGATGAATATMCAGACCAATTCATAGGTGATGAACCGGGCCATCGTCACGTAGCCGATCACCAGGGCGAACAGGGACACCACCACGGCAAAGCCGGTAAACGCATAAATCAGGCCGGCGAAGGTGGTGACGCCTTCGGGAGCTTCTCCGGCCACCATCAGGTCTCGGCGCGTCTTGCTGACGCGCAATAGCAGCGCGCCGATCACCAGTGCCGCGACCAACGCCACGATGCCCCGACCGAACAACACCACTTCGGCGCTCATGCCGGTGACATTGCTCATTTGTACCAGGGTCACCAGCACCAGCAGCAGGCTTGCCAGCAACCTTGGATAGGGTTCCATCGCCAGCGCCACCGGATCGGCGATATCGGGCAGGCGCCATGAAGGATGTTTGGTCGATAGCAATGCGCGACTCAACCCGGTGATCAGCACGCAGGTATAGGCCAGCTTTTCCAGGTACTGCGCCAGATCGGCCAGCAGTGGGGTGTAGGGCAGTTGGCGGGTCCCGGCAAAATGCAGCAGTTGCAGGGCGATGCCGGCGGTCAGCACCGTCGCCACTACCGATGCCAGCGCAAGGGAGCTGCGCCGCAACCGGCCTTCAGGCATTCGATGGATGCACAACCATGCCAGAGCCCGGCCGGCGAGCTTTCGTCCCACGGTCCAGATGGCCAGGGCCAGGATCAGCAGGGCGGCGGTCATCCCGCGTTGTCCGGGTTGCCAGGCGGCCCGGTGCGTGGCCTCGAGTTGCTCGATGAGGGCGCTGAAACGCTGGCGGTCCTCGATCGGAAGAGCGAACAATGGCGACCAGAATCCCGGGTTCAGGATACTGCTGGTTTGCTGGGTCACTTCCGCTTCCAGCAGGCTGCGCCGGATACTGCCAATCTGGGTGATCAGTTCGGCGGCACTTGTTTTCAGAGCGGCCAGGGTTTTGAGCTGGCTATCGAGCTTGTTTTTTTGCTCGCCGAGGGCGTCTCGCTGGGTGGTAATGGCAGACGTCACCAGTGCGTTCTCGTCGAGCGGCACCGGCCCCAACACGTTGAGTTGCGCCTGCAACTGCGCCTGTCCGGGCAGCAGCGATGTGGACAGGCGTTCAATGTCCTGAATCAGTACTTGCACCAGATCCTGTGAGCTTTCCAGCTGGGTGTAATTGCTGGCCTGGGAAACCTGCTGCTTGAGGCTGTTGAGCTGGTTTTGCACCCCCAGCAATTCGCTGTCGGCGATGCTGATGATCGGGGCTGCGGGGGCGGGAGCTGGGGCAAGGGCAGGAGCGTCGGCCATGTCCCCCGCCAACAGCCATCCCGGGCTGGCCGCCAGAAGCGCGAAGGCGACGCAGATCATTGACTTCAAGACATTGCACATCGGCGAGCTCGACGGGTTGTTAGTCACTTAGCCAATGAGGTTAGGTCATGACACGCACCCTTGAGCATTGTTTTGTCGGTAGTGCCCCGGCTGGTTCTTGCCCAGACATTACTCATGCTGTTGCCGCGCCGGGAAAAACAGTTCGAAGCAGGTGATGCCGTCGGCACTGCTGACGTGGCAGGCACCGTTGTGCAGTTGCATGATCGTCGCGACGATCGACAGGCCCAGGCCATTGGATTGGGCCGAGCGTTCACGGGACTCATCGACCCGGTAGAAACGTTCGAACAGCCGTGACAGATGCTGGGCCGGGATGGTCGGGCCGTGGTTGCGCACTTGCACCTGGATGCCGTCGGCAGTCGGCCTGGCGTGGATGCACAGCTCGGAATGCGGGGCGCCGTACTTGATGGCGTTGGCGCACAGGTTGGCCAATGCACGACGCAGCAACATGGGCTCGGCCCAGATCAAACCGCTGCCTTGGGCATCGATGCAGATGCCAACGTCGGTCGCCGGGCCTTCGAAATAGTCGGCCATGCGTTGCATTTCATCGGCGGCATCCAGCTCCTGGCGCTGACGCAAGGCACTGCGCGGATCGGTGCGGGCCAGGAACAGCATGTTGTCGAGCATGCGCGCCAGGCGTTCAAGCTCTTCGACATTCGAGGCCAACAGTTGCTGATAGGCGTCAGTGCTGCGGTTCTGCTGCAAGGCCACCTGGGTTTCGCCCAGCAGATTGTTGATCGGTGTACGCAGCTCGTGGGCCATGTCGGTCGATACCTGGCCCAACTGGATGAAGCCTTTGTCCAGCCGGTCGAGCATGGCGTTGAAGGCGTCGATCATGGGCAACAGTTCCAGCGGCGCGCCCTGGCTGTCGAGGCGTTCGTTGAGGTTGCCGACGTCGATGCTCTGGGTGTGGCGGGCCAGGCGCCGCACGGGCAACAGGCCGCGATGCACCAGCAGATAACCGGACAGCGCCAGCAGAATCGCCGCGACGCTGGCGAACAGGTACACATTGAGCCGGTAGACATTGAGCCGGTAG
>NZ_JBGCUL010000501.1:0-3315 GCF_054177685.1 Pseudomonas sp. P5_A2_2 | reverse complement strand
GAGGCGCAGACCAGTGTGGTCAGCGGTGCCGCCCTGATCAACTCCAGCGGTATCGAATACGATTGGCGCCGGGTCGCGCGACCACTACCCCGGCAATTGCTCGCCCGCGGCCTGGTGCGGCCGGGGCCTTTGGCCTTGGGCATCGCGGCAGAGGTCGATGGCGCGGTACTGAACGCCGAGGGTCAGCCCGCCCGCCGCCTGTTTGCCATGGGCCCGCCATTGCGCGGCATGTGGTGGGAAAGTACCGCCGTCACCGATGTGGCGAGCCAGGCCAAGGCGTTGGCCGAGCGGCTGGTGCGCTAGCTGCCCCGACGCCGTAGGGGTGGGTGATAACATAGGTGCCGGCAGTGGGCACGTCGATGCGAATACGGATACGGGCGAAGCTGATCTGGTCGCCCTCCAGCGGATCATCGCCACTGAAGGCGGCTTCAAGCGCCGAGACATAGGTCAGGTCAATGCCTCGGGCGGCATCGACGATGGTGGTTTCGCCGGTGGCCCAGAACGCTTCGTCGGGGAAATTGGTCGGGAAGACCAACGGTTGGGTGTCGTCGAAAATGCCGGGATCAGGGATCAACGAACACATGTAAGTCGGGGCGCCTGGCGCGCTGGTAACCCTTGAACTGACAGCTTTTGACAAACACAGGTCAAGGGTTCGGCCGTGGGTGTCCTGATACCAGGCGGAGAAATTGCCATTGGCTGGCAGGTAGGGGCCGGGGTCTACGGCAAACAGCGCTGCCTGGGCAATACCTTGGGCTAGAGCGGTCACGACCAGGGCGGTCGCGGTTTTGCACAGTAAAGGGTGCATGAGTATTCCCTCTATCGAAGTACCTGCCCCTTGGGGACGGGTCAGTTGGCAGGGTGTTTGGCAACTGCCATACCAATCAGCGAAAACGCCCGTGAGAAGCTCGCAGTAAAGGCATTGGCGCAGTCACGGGTGATAGACCGGGAAGTTCGGGAGCGGGCAGCTGTCCCCAACTTTGGGGGGAGATGGGACGGCGGGGCGGGGGGGTATCGCAGTCCCCAGGTTCGGGCAAACGGCCATGAGTGGGCTATAAACCTATAGGGGGTTTCCGGGAACCGTGTCCATGAACTCAATGACCAAAGTGCTTGTGACCGAAAGCGAAGCCCGTTTGAACACGCGCAAGCGGCCGTTTGATCTGCTGCGCTGGTTTTCGCTGGTCAGCATGGTGGTGATCGGCATGGTGGCGGTGGCGCTGGGGGCGGTGACCTCGCGGTTCGTGATTACCGAAAGCGTGCAGCGCGATGCGCTATTGACCTCGCAATTCATTCAGTCGATTGCCTTGACCGAGTTGCGCCATGTGTCGATTCCCAACTCCCCGAGCATGGGTGAGTTGCTCGACCCACGAAATGACAAGTACTTTCCTGACGTCGACCCGCTGTCACGTGCCGATTTCCGTGATGATTTCATCGACCATGTCGAACATTTGCCGGACGTGATCCTGGCCAGCATCTATGCCCCCGACCGCAGGGTGATCTGGTCGACCAACCCGGCCTTGACGGGCACCACGATTTATGGCGACGAAGACCTCGACCGGGCGTTCAGCTCCAGGCTTCCCGTGTCGAGCAGTTACCACGATGTGGACAAATCCCGCATGGAACAGAAGTTCCTGGAACCACCCAAATTCATCTTCATCGAAAACTACGTTCCCTTGTTCGACGCCGAGGGTCGCAACGTCACGGCGATGGTCGAGATTTACAAGGAACCGCAGGACCTGATCAACCGCATGCAGCGCGGCCTGGTGCTGATCTGGCTGGCGACCGCCCTGGGCGGCAGTCTGATTTACCTGGGCCTGTACTGGATCGTGCGGCGGGCGGCGATCCTGCTGGTGACGCAGCAGAAGCAATTGATCACCAACGAAACCTTTGTGGCGCTGGGGGAGGTGTCCTCGGCGGTCGCCCACAGCCTGCGCAATCCACTGGCGAACATTCGTTCAAGCGCCGAGCTGGCGATGGAGTTCGACAGCGGTCCGGCACACGGGAACATCAACGACATCATTGCTCAGGTCGATCGCATGTCGAAATGGGTACGGGAGTTGCTCCAGTCCCTGCGACCGCTCAACGACGAGGCTGAACCGGTGAACCTGGTGGCGGCCCTGCATGACAGCCTGATGGCTTACGAGCAGCAGATCAGCAAGGCCAGGATCAACGTGGTGTTCGAGCCGGACCAGACGCCCATGGTCCTGGGTCAGCAGGTGCAACTGACCCAGATTCTCAACAGCCTGCTGTCCAACGCGGTGGAAGCCATGGACGGCGGCGGCACCCTGACCATCCTGATCGAACCTCACGATGCCCGGCGCGTCAGCGTGAGGGTGAGCGATACCGGAAAAGGCATGAGCGAAGAGCAGCGCGCCATGGCCTTCCGGCCATTCTTTACCACCAAGCAGGGCGGGCTGGGCGTCGGGCTGGTGCTGGTCAAGCGGATCATGGAACGTTTTGGTGGTGCGGTGACCCTGCAAAGCCGTGAAGGCGAGGGCACCACTGTCCGCCTGTTGTTTAATCTGGCCCTCTGAAAATGGGGATGAACTATCCCCCGTTTGTGGGTGCAATCCCCAGCTATCTCCACAGTCATGGCACATCGATGTTGATAAACCGTTGTTTTGGCGAGTGTTAATACTTTTTTATAAAGCAGATACAAAATTGGCGAGGTCCTTGCTACAGCACCATCACCCCGTTCACGACATCGAGGCGGCTGGTGATGGAAAAAAAAGCGCAGCGCAACTTCAAACGGCCAGGACTGTTAGCGCCCCTGGGCGTCCTGCTGACGATGACACTGAGTACAGCGACACTGCGCGCCAGCCCTATCGATGACGAGCGACAGCCAGAACCTTCCGACCCTTTGGCTTATTGCGACGAACCCGCTGATGAACCGGCGGCGCTGAATGCCAATTTGAGCATGCCGGAGGCCAACCAGGATTCTTTCGATTTCGCCAAAACTGTTGATGGTGCGTTATGGGCAACCGGTGATGGCTACTGTCTGAAAGTGACCGTCAAGCAATGAACAGAGAGGGTGTCGACATGAAAATGCATACACCACGCTCACGAGCCTTGGGCATGCACCTGGTGCTGATGGTGGTGACCGGTTTGCTGGCCAGCCAGCTGCTGGTCGCCAGCCAGCCAACGTCGACGCCCACACCTGCTCCTGCATCCACTGCCGAACCCGCTGTCGTTGAAGACAACACCCCCTGGGGTGGCGACTATTTCCCCAACACCCTGCTGACCGACCAGGACGGTCAACAGCTGCGTTTTTTCGATGACATGATCAAAGGCAAGGTGGTGGTGATCAACTTCATCTTC
>NZ_JBGCUL010000500.1:0-3316 GCF_054177685.1 Pseudomonas sp. P5_A2_2 | reverse complement strand
AGCGAAAAACAACCAGGCAAATAAAATAATCTCTATTACAACCATAACAGCCAGCGCCCTATTAAAAAGCACTAATGCTTCACCTACATGTTTTCCTGCAGCCTTTCTGTAATCGACAAATGAGTGGGTCGCGAATGCCAGCGCGGGTATGAAACCTAACAAGAACACCGCGAAATCAGCCATTAGCTACACTCCTCTATTCTTTCTTTAAGGAGGCTCATATCAACTTGCAAGGTGCTTGCCGCGAGTTGAAAGCCCCATAACGCTCAGCGCCAAGTTATCGCGAAAGCCCCCTATCCTCGGGCTTTTAAACCCATTATTAGCTTAATCGTTAGATACCCTATGCCAAAATAAACCCTAGTTAATAACTGGCGCCGAACCCTCTGGAGTACTTAGGTAAGACAAGACACTGGAAATAGCATCTACTGTTTTCTGATCCACTTTAACTCTTCCTTGCCCTCTTTAAAAAGCAAGCAGAAACGCTAAGCACAAAAAAACCAACGACACCGTATATCCAAAAACTAATTCTATTACCGGTAGCCTGCCTCTCTTCCGACATCGCCCTACTGATAATTTCTTTCCCCTCCACCACCAAAACGACCAATTTTTTCTGCTCTATTGCAGGAAAAACTTTCTGATCATACCAAAAAACACTCGCATGCCTGCCCAACAACTCAGAACTTTTTTGCTTCGTGATGCAATCCGAAAACCCTCTCAATCTCGAAGCACAGGTGAACAAATACACATCCTCGCCATCGGTAATTTTCGTCATGAGCTTACCGCTAACCCATTCCTCCGAAAGCACACCTGACGACTCATTCAATGTATTTGGAATCTGTGATGACAGCTGATACCACAACATAATAATCACAAACCCGAAATAACCAACAGCACTAGTTATCGCATAATTTTTATAGGAATCTCTAGAACGATTTGATGCATTAGTACCCATTCTTTTCTCCGCCACCAAAATAAGAATGTTTCGACTTTCAGCGTAACTGGCTGTCCGGCATGTACAAATCTGATGTCTTTTTTTCCAGCATAGCTTCAATTTCAATCGGTGATCCTTGGGCACGATCGCCATCAACGGTTAAGCCCCTGTCACTACGCCCCCGACTGCCCGACTTGGGTCGGATTGCGCCCCTCACTCACTGTGACTGATCCACCCTTATCCTCCCTCAACGTGGAGGATCAGCCATGAACACTAATGCCGCACACAGCCATCAGCCTTGGAACAAGGGAAAGATTGTCGGGCAGAAAGCACCACTTCGAGTCAGAGATATCTGGGCCATTCGGGTCAGACTCCAGCTCGCGGAGAAGACACGGGATTTGGCACTCTTCAACTYGGCTATCGACAGCAAACTGCGTGCGTGTGACTTAACCAAGCTGCGAGTGCGAGATATAGCCCATGGAGAACATGTGTCGTCACGGGCCATCGTGATGCAGCAGAAAACCCAGCATCCAGTGCAATTTGAAATCACTGAGCAAACCAGAACGGTTCTAGAGGCTTGGATGCATCGGGCCCACCTTAGAAGTGAGGACTTCTTGTTTCCAACCCGGCTGCACGACTCAGAACACCTATCGACCAGACAATACGCTCGAATAGTGAAAGCTTGGGTGACCGCCATTGGACTTGACCCAACCATGTACGGTACTCACACGCTAAGGAGAACCAAGGCATCGTTGATCTATCGCAGAACGAAAAACCTGAGAGCTGTCCAACTCCTGCTTGGTCATACGAAGCTTGAAAGCACCGTCAGATACCTGGGAATCGAGGTCGATGATGCCCTGGAAATGGCGGAACAGACTGAAGTMTGAGCATCCATAGTGACGGTCGATGCTAGACCGTCGCTATTCGACCCAAAGTACTCCTTCCCTATGGTGGCGCTTTCAGCACGGTTGGGCGTCTAGGGGGAGGGCTGTAACGTTCTACCTCTCGAATGTACTCGCGCGCTTCGCGAAAATAGTAGCGCATCAAATGAGTTCGCAGGTTCTGTCGTAGACGCCAAGTACTGTATGCACTAGCGCAAAGAAAGACAAAAAAATATATCCATTCATTAGTGCCAGATAAAAATATAGCCAGACAAGTAAGCAGTATGAAAATTAATTGATCAGATGTATTGAGCCATCCGCTGTCTATTCCCCGCTTTCTCAGGGTACGAAGCAACCACCTATACATGGCGAAAAAAAGTGCACTCAAGGAAAAGAATACGAGCCCTATAATCCAGCTTCCTGGTATGGGCGAAAAAAAGAAACTGACCCCAAAGCCCGCAAGGATAATGCTTGTGGCGAATGCACCAAGAAGAGCATCCCACTGTTGATCAGCGTAGCGATACAGCCGTCGTTTGATCTCGGCCCGGTGTATCTCGTGATAGCGAGGGTTCATAGGCCTAACCTAGGCTAGCTAGCCAGAAAACAAAAACGTGCCTTTGTTTGCCAAGTGTATGGTAGGTAGTGCTTTTGTCCAGGTTGTGCTCCCTACACGGAAGAGAATGAGGGATTGTCGCTTCTGGCCGGTCTCAGCCGGTGGCGATCGGCTTAAGTCGACCCATAGCAGTCCCTGGCGATTGGTGGCTAACCAAACACTTCAGTCGCCAAGAACCTTTATAGACGTGATTGCCAGATAGTAGTTGGGGCCCTCGGATGAAGCTGGTGCCAGGTAGCACCCTTCGGCCTTTAAGTAATGAACCGCCAAGGCTGCCAACTCCCATGCCATCGTTTCGTCTTGAATTGAAAATGCCTGTTCGTTCCCAAATAGATCAATCCCCGTAATGGCTTGGAGTTGCTTCAGTGGGAGCGCTGCTTGGCGTAATGCAGGTTCAATCGAGGGATTGCTCCATGCCCATTTCCAACTACACGTTTTGATCGAAAAGCTTCCTATCCTCACGACCTCTGCCTCGACTACCAGCCTGTCACTGTTATTGAAGAATTGGAGTGTGCCAGTGCTTTGCTCAAACCCCCAGCGCGCCCACTCTCCTAGCGCATAAATCCGGGTTAGCTCCGCTTGTTTCAGTGACAGTTCATCCGTCACCATCATCAGAAGTGTTTCAAATTCATCGTCTGTCATAGATTCCCTCAGGTGAATTTTTCCGAGTGTGAACCAGATTTCATCACATACTGAATCGCCTCTGGTAGAGGACATCCGTTGGCGTCCGCTATTGGCCGATTCTGTTGAAAAAGTCGACCATGGTTTGCGCAGCAGAAAAGTATGCGTCCGAGATTGAAATCTTTACTTTCGACAGAGGCTTGCGGACTCGGATTTCACGTAGCAGTGTGCAAAAAAGGCGTTTTAACCAGTCGATGACCGGGCTGTTTG
>NZ_JBGCUL010000499.1:0-3317 GCF_054177685.1 Pseudomonas sp. P5_A2_2 | reverse complement strand
GGTCAACCCGGCGGCGAAGAACGATCCGAAATCGCCGATTGCCGGCATGCCGATCCTCGAGGCGTTCAAGGCCAAGACCATCATCGTCAACAAGCGCTCGATGGCCAGCGGCTATGCCGGTCTGGACAACGAACTGTTCTACCTGGACAAGACCATGATGGTGTTCGGCGACGCGAAGAAAGTCATCGAAGACATGGTCAAGGCCGTCGAGTAAAACCTGCCCAGCCCCTCCCAAAAAACCCCGGCCATTGACAGGACGGGGTTAATGGGAGGGTGAAGCCCACCCACTCACCAGTGAAGTCTGCTCGACGACGCTTACTATAAAAATCGCCGCTCCCTTATTGCGGCCATTGTTCGAGCAGTATTGAAACGAATTTCTCCGCTGCGGGGGATAGTGATGCCCCCCGACGGTAAACCAACCCCAACGATCGATTCACCACAGGCTCTATCAAAGGGACGCTTACCAGCGTTGGGTGATCCCCGGCAGGCATTGCCAGACTTGGCATCGCCGATACGCCGAGCCCAGCCTCTACCAGGCCCAGAGAAGTAGACAAGTGCTGTACCTCGTAGAACCACTGTGGGCGCCAGCTCAAGCCTGATAAAGCGTGATCCAGCAGCATACGGTTTCCGCTCAGGCGACCAACGCCGATAAGACGATAATCGCTGAGCTCAGACCAAGTCACCGAGCTACGTTCAGCCAACTCATGATCACGCCTGCAGGCCAACACAAAAGGTTCATTCACTAATGGCACGAACTCGATATCCGGGTGCTGGCCGCTCATCATATTGATGCCGAAATCGGCTTCGCCCCGCAGGACCGCCTCAAGGCCTTCATTCGCACTAAGGTCCAGCAGTCGGATTCGAATTTTAGGATAGCGCTCGTTGTACAGGCGGATCACCGAAGGCAGAAAGTAGAATGCGGCAGTCGGAATACACGCCAGGGTCACCCTGCCAATTTGACGTTCCGCGAGCTCGCGGATATTGAGAATCGACTCATCGAAATCGTCCAGTAATCGCCGTGCCTTAGGCAGAAAATCTCTACCTACGCTGGTCAGGCTGACCTTGCGCGTTGTGCGATCGAGCAATGCGGTTCCCAACCCTTCTTCCAGCTTTTTGATTCGCCGGCTCAAGGCTGGCTGAGACAGATGCAGGGCATCAGCCGCTTCGTGAAAACTGCCCAGTTCGGCAATCTTCACGAAAGATCGTATGTCATTAAGCTCATAGTCCATTTTTTGTCACGCCAGCAACGAGGATGGATAGCAATCTATCTCAATTTAATAATTCGTCAAACGCAATAATAGCGACGATATTTGCATTGGAAACATTTTTTAAAGCCTGACACTCTTGCCTTCAGAACATCAATTACCCCGATTGATCAACAAGAGTCTGTGTCATGCAAAGAATTCCCTGTGTGCTAATGCGCGGCGGTACCTCCAAAGGCCCGGTATTTCTCGCTTGGGATTTACCTGCATCCATCGAAGCCCGTGACGAGCTGCTGCTCAACCTGATGGGCTCAGGTCATGAGCTGGAAATCGATGGCATCGGCGGCGGCAGCCCGCAAACCAGCAAAGTAGCTATCGTCAGCCCTTCGTTGCACCCAGACGCGGATGTCGACTATCTGTTCGTACAAGTGATGGTTTCACAACGTCGGGTAGATACCGCACCCAACTGCGGCAACATGCTTTGTGCCGTTGGCCCGTTTGCTATTGAACAGGGCTTGGTCAAGGCGTCCCGCGAGCGTACTCGTGTGCGCATTCGCAATTTGAACACAGGGACATTTGTGAATTCCGAGGTGCAGACCCCGGATGGCAAAGTCAGTTACGAGGGAGAGACTGCAATCGACGGCGTGCCGGGTACCGCTGCTCCGGTGCAACTGACCTTCCTCGATGCAGCCGGCAGCAAGACTGGCAAACTCTTCCCTACAGGAAACACACAGGATGTGATCGATAACGTTCCTGTGACCTGCATCGACATGGCAATGCCAATGCTTCTTGTCGAAGCTGGCCAGTTGGGCAAACGTGGAGATGAAAGCCCGGCCGAACTGGACGCCGACAAGGAATTTTTGCGGCGCCTCGAGTCGTTGCGACTTCAAGCAGGCCTCGCAATGGGTCTAGGTGATGTCAGCGACAAGGTAATTCCCAAACCCGTATTGGTATCACCGGCTAAAGCCGGTGGCACGATCCAGGTTCGCTACTTCATGCCACACAACTGCCACCGTGCCCTTGCCATTACTGGCTCCATCGGCCTGGCCACCGCTTGCGTCACTGAAGGCAGCGTAGTCGCGCAGATGCTGGGTGGAATCAGTACCCCTCGTCTGGAAAATGTTCGAATCGAGCATCCAAGCGGCGCAATTGACGTCGTGTTGTCCTMCACCGGTGCCAAGGGTGAGACCATTCGCGCCTCAGTCGTACGCACGGCACGCAGGCTATTCGCCGGTTACGTTTACGCCACCGCCTCTGCGYGACTTGCCGGATAGACCCGGTAGTCGTTGGCATTTTTGCATCAGCACAATTCTAAAAATGGGTGATGCCATGAAAGTTGTTAAATCGCTCTATTTCCAGATTCTCTGCGCTGTCCTGCTGGGCGTAATCGTCGGGCATTTCTGGGCTCAGCAAGCTATCGCTCTCAAACCGCTCGGTGATGCCTTCATCAAGCTGATCAAGATGATGATTGCACCTGTCGTGTTCTGCACCATCGTCACCGGTATTGCCGGGATGAGTGACAAGCGTTCACTCGGTCGCTTGCTCAGCAAGACCATGTTGCTGTTTCTTGGGTTGACGGTGATCAGCCTGATCATCGGCCTGGTCGCGGTCTATGTGTTCAAGCCTGGCGCCGGCATGAACATTGATCCGAGTCAGTTGAGCACTAGCGGACTGGCTCAATACACCGAGTCGGCTGCGCAGCTGGGGGTGGTCGAGTTTTTCATGCACATCATCCCCGATACCTTTATCGGTGCATTCAGCAAAGGTGAAGTACTGCCGGTGCTGTTCATTGCGGTGTTGTCTGGCTTTGCCCTGTCCTCGCTTGGCGAGCGTGGCAAGCCGGTGCTTGACGTTCTTGAAGCAGCGTCGCACATGGTCTTCAAAATTTTCTCTTACCTGATGCGTTTTGCACCCATCGGCGCTTTCGGCGCGTTGGCGTTCACGGTAGGGCAGTACGGCATCACTTCGCTTGGTTCGCTGGCGAAATTGATCATGACTTTGTACATCGCCTGCGGTTTCTTTGTTTTCGTGGTGCTGGGAAGCATTTGTCGCGCTAATGGCTTCAGTCTCTGGAAGCTGTTGCGATACTTCCGTGAGGAGTTTCTGGTGGTGCGC
>NZ_JBGCUL010000498.1:0-3318 GCF_054177685.1 Pseudomonas sp. P5_A2_2 | reverse complement strand
GGTCAAGCCGAGTCTGGATCAGGTATGGATCGCGATTTTTGCCGGCGACCATGGTGTGGTCGCTGAGGGGGTGTCGGCGTTTCCTCAGGAAGTGACCGGGCAGATGCTGCACAACTTTGTCAGTGGCGGTGCGGCGATCAGCGTATTGGCGCGGCAGTTGGGCGCTTCCCTCGAGGTGGTTGACCTTGGCACGGTAACGCCGTCGCTGAGCCTGCCGGGCGTGCGTCACCTGAACGTCGGCCCGGGCACGGCAAACTTTGTACAGGGGGCGGCCATGACCCAGGCCCAGGGGCAACTCGCCCTGCAAGCCGGTCGTGACAGCGTGCAGCGGGCCATCGCCAGCGGTGCGCAGTTGTTTATCGGTGGCRAAATGGGCATCGGCAACACCACCGCCGCCAGCGCCCTGGCGTGCGCGCTGCTCGATTGCCCGGTGGTGCATCTGACCGGGCCTGGCACCGGGCTTAATGCCGAAGGTGTCAGCCACAAAGCGCAGGTGATCGAGCGCGCCCTGGCATTGCATGGCGCGCAGCGTGGCGACGCCTTGCAGACCCTGTTCAACCTCGGCGGTTTTGAGATCGCCGCGCTGGTCGGTGCCTATCTCGCCTGTGCCCAGGAGGGTGTCGCGGTGCTGGTGGACGGTTTCATTTGCAGTGTCGCGGCGCTGGTTGCGGTGCGCTTGAATCCAGAGTGTCGTCAGTGGCTGTTGTTCGGTCATCGCGGCGCCGAGCCAGGGCATCGTCATGTGCTGGAAACCCTGAACGCGCAGCCGTTGCTCGATCTCGGCCTGCGGCTTGGCGAAGGCAGTGGCGCGGCATTGGCTGTGCCGCTGCTGCGCCTGGCGTGCGACCTGCACGGTCAGATGGCGACCTTCGCCGAAGCCGCCGTGGCAGATCGTCCGGCATGACCTTGCGCGTGGATCTGTTGCGTCACGGTGAAACTGAACTCGGCGGCGGCTTGCGTGGCAGCATCGATGATGCGTTGACCGATTTGGGCTGGGCGCAGATGCGCGCCGCCGTGGTCGGACAAGGCCCGTGGGACCGGCTGGTCAGTTCGCCGTTAAAGCGTTGTGCACGCTTTGCCGAGGAGCTCGGTGCGCAATTGGGCGTGCCGGTGCAACTGGACAAAGACCTGCAAGAGTTGCATTTCGGCGCTTGGGAAGGGCAGAACGCGGCGGCGTTGATGGAAACCGACGCGCAGGCGCTGGGTTTGTTCTGGGCCGATCCTTATTCGTTCACGCCGCCTCAGGGTGAGCCGGTTGCAGACTTTTCGGCACGGGTGCTGGCAGCGCTGGAGCGCTTGCATGCGACCTGTACCGGTGAGCGCATTCTGCTGATCAGCCATGGCGGAGTGATGCGTCTGTTGCTGGCACAAGCGCGAGGGCTGCCGCGAGAGCAACTGCTCAACGTTGAGATCGGGCATGGCGCGCTGTTTTCGCTGACAGTGGAGCCTGCGGGCCTGTTGAAGGAAGTGCTCTGACCATGCTGCCATTCTGGATCGCCCTGCAATTTCTCAGCAGCCTGCCGATACGCCTGCCCGGCATGCCTGAGCCCCGGGAGCTGGGGCGGTCGCTGCTGTTTTATCCGTTGGTGGGATTGCTGTTTGGCGCGATTCTGTGGGCAGTCAACTGGCTGTTACTGGGCACGCCGATGTTGTTGCACGCGGCGCTGTTGCTGAGCGTTTGGGTGCTGCTCAGTGGCGGATTGCATCTCGATGGCTTGGCGGACAGCGCCGATGCCTGGCTCGGCGGTTTTGGCGACCGTGAGCGTACGCTGACCATCATGAAAGACCCGCGCAGCGGGCCGATCGCCGTGGTGACGCTGGTGCTGGTGTTGTTGCTCAAGTTCACCGCGCTGCTGGCGCTGATCGAACAGCCGCATTCGCTGGCATTGATCATCGTGCCGTTGATCGGTCGCAGCGCATTGCTCGGTTTGTTCCTGACTACGCCCTATGTGCGTGCCGGTGGCCTGGGCCAGGCATTGGCCGACCATCTTCCGCGTTCGGCGGGCAGACAGGTGTTGGCGGTCAGTGCACTGGCCTGTGTGTTGATCGCAGGCGTCAGCGGTGCGCTGGCGGTGGTGTTGGCAGTGCTGGGGTTTGTCTCGCTGCGCCAGGTGATGTTGCGGCGGCTGGGTGGAACGACGGGCGATACGGCAGGTGCAATGCTGGAGTTGCTGGAGGTAGGGGTGTTGGTTGGATTGGCATTAGCCTTAGCGCCGTAGTGGTGAATGTTCCGGCCTCTTCGCGAGCAGGCTCGCTCCCACAGGGTTTCAGTTTTGTTGACACAATAGTGGGCACACCGAAAATCTCTGTGGGAGCGAGCCTGCTCGCGAAAGCGATTTTCGGGACACCGCCTGATCACTGAACAAACTCCATGTCACTTGATTTAACCGACTCGCGGGTATATACACGCACCATGCTCGATTCCCAATGTTTATGCATCAACCTGCGTCGCGCCGCCCGTGGCGTCAGCAGGCATTACGACGGCGCTCTCGACGGCTTCGGGATCAACGTTGCGCAGTATTCTTTGCTGTGCAACCTGCAGCGTCTGGATCACCCGAGCATCTCAACCCTGGCCGAGGCCATGGGCCTGGATCGCAGCACCCTGGGTCGCAATTTACGGGTGCTGGAGGGTGACGGCCTGGTGACGCTGGTCGAGGGCGAGGACATGCGTAACCGCATCGTCCTGTTGACCGAGGCCGGGGCAGAGCGTCTGAAGGCTGCCTTGCCGGCCTGGGAAGCCGCACAGCAGCGTTTGATCGATCGCCTGGGGGCCGAGAAGCGCGAAATCTTACTGAAGCTGCTGGATGAACTGGCATGATGCCGGTTTTTTCGATCTTAAGCGGGTATATACCCGCTACCGGAGAACAACAATGACATCGATGTGGCGTACATGCGGCTGGGTTCTGTTGGGGAGTGCGCTGATCCTTGCGTTGTCTCTGGGGGTTCGACATGGCTTCGGGCTGTTTCTGGCACCGATGAGTGCCGAGTTCGGCTGGGGCCGTGAAGTCTTTGCCTTCGCCATCGCCCTGCAGAACCTGATCTGGGGCCTGGCTCAGCCATTCACCGGCGCGCTGGCCGACCGCTTCGGCGCGGCGAAAGTGGTGCTGATCGGAGGCGTCCTGTACGCGGCCGGGCTGATTTGCATGGGGCTCTCCGACTCGGCGGTGACCTTGTCCCTGAGTGCCGGTCTGCTGATCGGCATCGGACTGTCCGGTACGTCGTTCTCGGTGATTCTGGGTGTAGTCGGCCGCGCGGTGCCGCCGGAAAAACGCAGCATGGGCATGGGGATCGCCAGTGCGGCCGGTTCGTTCGGCCAGT
>NZ_JBGCUL010000497.1:0-3319 GCF_054177685.1 Pseudomonas sp. P5_A2_2 | reverse complement strand
GTTCAAACAACCATTATCTAACAGCCCCGCGCAACTCCCCCACCATCGCCTGCAACTTCGCCGGCTCCGCCACTTCAACCGCCACCGCCGGCCCTGCCACCAACGTCACCCGCGACCACAGGCGATGAAACAGTCCCTTACCCGGATCGCGGCTGAAGAAACTCCCCCACAACCCCTGCAAGGCCAATGGAATCACCGGCACCGGTGTTTCTTCGAGAATCCGCGTCAAGCCGCCCTTGAACTCATTCATTTCGCCATCGGCGGTCAATTTACCCTCGGGGAAGATGCACACCAGCTCACCGTCCTTCAGATACCGGGCAATGCGCGTGAAGGCCTTTTCGTAGATCTGGATGTCTTCATGACGCCCCGCGATAGGAATCGTCCCTGCGGTACGGAAGATGAAGTTCAGCACCGGCAGGTTGTAGATCTTGTAATACATCACGAAGCGAATCGGCCGACGTACCGCGCCGCCAATCAGCAAGGCGTCGACGAATGACACGTGATTGCACACCAGCAACGCCGCGCCTTCATCGGGGATCAGATCCAGATTGCGATGCTCGACGCGGTACATGGAATGGCTGAGCAGCCAGATCATGAAACGCATGGTGAACTCGGGGACGATCTTGAAGATGTAGGCGTTGACGCCGATGTTCAGCAACGACACAACCAGGAACAGCTGCGGGATCGACAGTTTGGCCACGCTCAGCAAGACGATCGAGACAATCGCCGACACCACCATGAACAACGCATTGAGGATGTTGTTGGCGGCAATCACCCGCGCCCGTTCGTTTTCCGCCGTACGTGACTGGATCAGTGCGTACAGCGGCACGATGTAGAAACCACCGAAAACGCCCAGGCCGAGGATGTCGAGCAGTACCAGCCAGGCGTGACCGAAACCGAGGATTTCGATCCAGCCATGGCCGGCGGCGCTGTCCGGTATTGCGCCGGAATGCCACCACAACAGCAGGCCGAAAACGGTCAGGCCGAACGATCCGAACGGCACCAGCCCAATTTCGACTTTACGCCCGGACAATTTCTCACACAGCATCGACCCCAACGCGATGCCGACCGAGAACACCGTCAGAATCAGCGTCACCACGGTTTCGTCGCCGTGCATCCACTCCTTGGCATAGGCCGGGATCTGCGTCAGATAAATCGCCCCGACAAACCAGAACCACGAGTTGCCGACAATCGAGCGTGATACCGCCGGCGTTTGCCCAAGGCCTAGTTTCAACGTGGCCCAGGACTGGCTGAAAATGTTCCAGTTCAGGCGCATTTGTGGCGTGGCGGCCGCTGCCCGGGGAATGCTGCGACTGGCCAGGTAGCCGAGCACGGCAGTGCCGATGATCGCCATGGACACCACAGGCGCGTAATGCGCCGAAGACATCATGATCCCGGCGCCAATGGTGCCGGCGAGGATCGCCAGGAAGGTGCCCATTTCCACCAGGCCATTGCCGCCTACCAGCTCGTCTTCATGCAGGGCTTGCGGCAGGATCGAATATTTCACCGGCCCGAACAGCGCCGAGTGGGTGCCCATGGCGAACAGCGCCACCAGCATCAACGACAGGTGATCGAACATGAAGCCGACGGCGCCGACCGCCATGATGGCGATTTCCCCAAGCTTGATCAGGCGGATCAACGCGTCCTTGGCGAACTTTTCCCCGAATTGCCCGGCCAGGGCCGAGAACAGGAAAAACGGCAGGATAAATAGCAGCGCACACAGGTTGACCCAGATCGAGCGGTCACCTTCGATGGTCAACTTGTACAAGATTGCGAGGATCAACGACTGCTTGAACACGTTGTCGTTGAACGCCCCGAGGGACTGGGTGATGAAGAACGGCAGGAAGCGCCGGGTGCGCAGCAAGGTGAACTGTGAGGGGTGACTCATCTTCCATGTGTCCCTGATGTTAGGTAGCGAGTGGCCTGGATTCTTATTGGATTATCACAAGTCGATCCAGGCCACACCTTACCTAACTTTTGCCGGTTATTTCTTCAATCCGGCAATACACGGCGAGACAAACAGCTCGCCACGCCAGGCGCCCAGCACCGTGCGCTTGCCGACGATCAGCCACATCACCGCCAGCAACGCCACCAGCACACAGCCGAACACACTGAAGAACGTCAGGTTCAAGGTACTGGCCAGCTTCAACGTCGCCAGAGAATAGACGCCCAACGGGAAGGTGAAGCCCCACCAGCCAAGATTGAATGGAATGCCGGCACGCAGGTAGCGCACAGTGATCAGCAACGCCATCAGCATCCACCACAGGCCGAAGCCCCACAAGGTGATGCCGGCCACCAGACCCAGTCCTGCAGCGATCTCACCGACTCCCGGCATACCGTTGGCGGCGAAAATCAGCGGCGCATCGCCGCCCAGTACCAGCATACCCAGCGCACCAGTGCCGATCGGGCCAAGGGCCAGCCAGCTCGAGGCGGCCATGTTTTCGTGGGGCAGTTTATGCAGGGCCATGCGCAGCAACAGAATGGTCAGGATGCTGAAGGCCACCGGCAGGGAAAAGGCCCAGAGTACATAGCTGGTCACCAGCACCACCAGTTGCGAGTGGGCGTCGGCCAGGTGCGGCGCCAGCAAACCACCGCTGGCGGCGGCGACTTCTGCCGCGACCACCGGCAACAGCCAGACGGCGGTCATCTGGTCGATGCTGTGCTCCTGACGGGTGAACATCATGTAGGGAATCAGCACACCGCAGGCCAGCGACATGGCCACATCCAGCCACCACAGCACCTCGGCGACGTGAATCACACCTTCACCCCAGCGCGGCAGGCCGAACACCAGGAAGCCATTGATGATGGTCGCCAGGCCCATGGGGATGGTGCCGAAAAACATCGAAACCGTTGAGTGGCCGAAAATCCGTCGCGCCTCGTCGAAAAACAGCACCCAACGCGCCGTGTATACCGCCGTAAACAGCAGAAACAGGGCGATGTTGAACAGCCAGAGAGCTTCGGCAAAGTTGTGCAAGGCGGGCATGGCGACCGGCAATTGCGCCAGTGCCAACGCCAGCACGCCGGTGCCCATGGTGGCCGCGAACCAGTTAGGGGTGAACTGGCGGATCACCTCGCGGGGATGCTGCAAGTGACTGAACGGTTTGATTCCGGGCTTGATGCTATTGGCGCATGTCATGGCGAACTCCTGTCCTCTTGTGAGGTAGAGCCCATGTTAGATCCGAATCGAATATCGATATAACGGGTAATATCTCTATATCTTATCGATATCACTTATATAGCGTCAGACACTCCCTTCCGATTCGATCACCAATATCCGGGCAGGTCCTACCGGATGCGCCACATGTTCAGTGCCTACCGA
>NZ_JBGCUL010000496.1:0-3323 GCF_054177685.1 Pseudomonas sp. P5_A2_2 | reverse complement strand
CTCCAGGGTCGCAAAATGCGCCTCCAGCTTGCTCCCCTCGTAACCACCGACATGCCGGTAGACGGCAGGCCAATTCGTCAGCTGCGGATAACGAGGATCAATCCCGATGCGTTGCAGATGTTCATGATTTTTCAGCATGTAGCCGCCGATCATCACTAACCGGCTTTTTTGCTCAGCCGCCAACAGCGCCACGCGCTTTGCCCCTTCTACATTCACCGCACGAGAATGCTCCACTGAAAGCCCCCAAGCGAAGTGGGCGCCCAGGTGGAATATGACTCTGGCGTGCCTCAGCACTTCTCGGTCAGCAAGACTCAGCCCGAGGTTGTCCCGTTCCAGATCGCCAGCTACGGCAAATACCCGGATTGCGTTCCCTCCCAAATTGTCGATTTGCTCCCGCAGTGCAGCCAGTCGCTCTGGGCGACGCATCAACACCCGAATGGTGTGACCTTTTGCACTCAGGTGCGCCACCAAATGTTGACCGATGAAACCGGTACCCCCCGTAACAAAACACTCCACGCTCATTTCCCTGCTCCTTGGTAAGGTGAGAAATCAAGCGTAAACTATCGACCCAACTCTATAGTCAAGCGGTGTTTTTATGAAAATCGGTGAACTCGAGGCCCGCAGCGGCGCCAGCCGCCATACGCTGCGTTACTACGAGCAAATCGGCCTGATCTCACCGCTGCGGCGAACTAACAACTATCGCGTTTACACAGCGCAAACTCTGCAGGATCTGGACTTTATCCAGCGCGCGCAAAGCATGGGGTTTTCCCTGGGGGAAATACGCGAGATTCTGGATGCGCAGCGCAACAAGCTGATCGATTGCGCTGACGGCGCCAAGCTAATTGAAAAGAAGATGGCAGAAATCAAACAGAAAATCGCCAACTTCCAAAGCATTTATCGGTATCTGGATGAAGAGCGTGCAAGCCTCGAAGCCAGTGCTGCCAAGCAACTTGAGCTTCAGCAGTTGAACAACTCTTCCAACTGAACTGTCAGCATCCGGGAAACGGAAGCTGCAGCCTGCTTCCAGCTTCAAGCCCCCCCTACGCATTTTCTAAAACCTTCTGGCCAGGCCCTGGACAGTAAGCGTCCGCCCAACAGAACTTGCGTGGTTAAACGGGCGCCCATCCATGGGGCAGCAACTCGGTAATCTCACTGGCCCGCTGCGTCGGCAGTCGCGTGAGCACGTCCTTTAAATACGCATACGGATCACGGCCGTTAAGCCGTGCCGACTGGATCAAGGCCAATGGCTTTCACCCAGCCTTTGACGATACGAGCGTATTTCCGATTCACCTTTGATGTTGTGTGCYCCACATTTTGCTGAAACATCAACAGCGCCAAGGCCCCATGACAAGAGGAGTCAACCTTCGAACTGATCGCTCGCTGTTTCCCTGGATCGACAGGAACGGCTCAATGAATTCTCACCGACCAACATCGCGCCTTCATGAACATTCGTCCGCCGACAGCTTGCGAAAACACCCGGGGCAGGCAGACATCCCGGGGGTCAATCGACTCGGTCCTTACTTTTCCCACTCGGCCTTGGGAATCATCAAGCCGTGGTTACCGTTATAAGCGGCGCGCTCAGGCTGTTTCCAACCCTGCAGCAGCGAATCGTCGAGACGGTAGATTTCCACGCCGAGAGGACGGCAAACCTTCAGCGGATCCTCCGCGTCGGGGCCCCACATCGGCAATGACAGGTCACCGCCCGGACATGTGGACAGCGCGCAGAGCAGGTCGATTTCCGCGAAGAACTCCAGGTAGTCGCCCTGCTTCGCCGGGCACGCCTTCATGAAGTACATGTCGTCGTGATTGAGGCCAGTGCACTGGAAAATGTTCAACACATCGTGCACGTCGAACTCGGTCAGGCCGTGCGGCAACACCGCGCGGGTCAGGTTGGAGTGGCAATGGTGATGGAAATCCTCGCCGGTGAGCATCTTGTTCACGTAAGGATCGCAGCGGGTGCCGAGCAGGTCGTGCAAACGGCCGCCATGTTCGTCGATGCCGTAGCCGGCCAGGCTGTCGTCGGTGATGGTGACCATCGGCCGCAGGAACGGCAGGTTCGACCACAAGCGGTCGTAGGTGGTGACGTGCGCGCCTTGCAACTGACGGGTGCGGGCCGCCCACATGCGTTCGCGGGGATCGTTGGCGCTCCACACGTTGAAGTCGCCGACCTGCGGCCCCACAGGCGTGGTCACGCGAAACACATGCCCCGCCGGCACCTTCCAGGCGCGGCCGGTGCGAATCGGCACTTCGAATTGCTCGACCAGCGTGCGGCCGTCCTTGCTTTCGCGCACGCGGTCATAGAACGCTTTGTCTACCTGCAATGCGGCGCCCTTGCTGACTTGGTAGGCCGCTGGATAATCCTTGTACATGATGGATCCTCTCTTCAGTGTTTTGGTCGGCCGCTCAGAATATCCAGCAGCACGAGTTCGGAGTCGTTGAGATAGCTGCTCATGGCTTCCTCGGCTTCCTTCTTGCGGCCGTCGCCCAGCAGATCGTGAATATGCCGGTCGCGTTCAAGCCAGGGTTTCTGGAACGATTCCTCGCTGGGGGCGTTGGAAAACACCAGGCGCGTCTGGGCCGCCACGTGGGTGAAGAATTCGTCGAACAGCGGGCTGCGCATCAGACCGACGATGTGTTGGTGAAAACGCAGGCTGTGGGTACCGAAGGCTTGCCAGTTCTCGCGATCCTGGGCCAGTTGCGCCGCCTCGATGGCATCGAACATCAGATCGGACTGGTACTCGCGTAACGGCTTGCTCGCGGCGATCGCCTGCAATTCGAGCGTGCGGCGGACCTTGAAGATGTCGCGCACATCGTCGATACCCATTCGGCGCACCATCACGCCTTTGTTGCGCACATAGCTGKTCAGGCCTTCGCGACCCAACTGGTGCAGCGCCTCGCGTACGGTGTTGCGCGAGGCGTTGTAGGCGTTGACCARCTCGCTTTCCACCAGTGGCATACCTGGCAACAGGCGCCCGCCAATGATGTCTTCGCGCAGCTCGATGGCGACCTGGTCCGGCAGCGACAGGCTTTTTTCCTTGGGTTGACTCACCGTAGCACTCCCTCCGCTCACGCGAGGTTGCGCGTGGTTTTCTTGTCCATCAGACCTTTTTGCATGTTCGTATCCTCGGTAGGTGGAAGCAGTAAGGGCGATCATGATTGTTCAACAATCACTTGGTTACCTATATGCGCATACCGTGCCAATCGTTGAATTTAAGGCCTGCTTGAAAGCTTTTTGTCTGGAGAACGCCTTTTATGGACAGGCGGGTACGCCAACACTTTTTGTCTGGAGAACGCCTTTTATGGACAGGCGGGTACGCCAACAC
>NZ_JBGCUL010000495.1:0-3324 GCF_054177685.1 Pseudomonas sp. P5_A2_2 | reverse complement strand
GGTGAGTCACCAATCGGCGAGGCGTTGCCGATGTTGCCGCCAAGGGTGCCCTGATTGCGGATCTGCAAGGACGCGAAGCGGTGCAGCAATTCACCGAAGTCCGGGTACTCGGCGTTCAAGGCCTCGTAGCAATCGGACAGGGCCGTGGCGGCGCCGATTTCCAGGCGGTCGTCAAAACGTTCGATGCGCTTCATCTCGGCGACGTTGCCAACGTAGATCATCACCGGCAGGGTGCGGTGGAACTGCGTGACTTCCAGCGCCAGGTCGGTACCGCCGGCCAGCAGGCGGGCCTGTGGATAGGCGTCATAGAGGTCGGCCAGGTCGGCCACGGTCAGCGGCACCAGGCAGCGTTTGTCGCCGCTGTTGAGTTCGCCGATATCGGTCGGGGCAATGGCTTTCAGGCGCGCGATGGTGTCGGCCTCGCGGGCGTCGAACTGGTCCGGCTGCTTGGCGCAGCAGGACTGCTCGGCGGCTTCCAGGATCGGCCGGTAGCCGGTGCAGCGGCACAGATTGCCGGCCAGTGCTTCGTGGGCCTTGGCATGGTCCGGTGCATCGCTGTTCTTTTGCAGGGCAAACAGCGACATCACGAAACCGGGGGTGCAGAAACCGCATTGCGAGCCGTGGCACTCGACCATGGCTTTCTGCACGCTGTGCAGTTCACCCTTGTGCTTGAGGTCTTCAACGCTGATGAGCTGTTTGCCGTGCAGGGACGACACGAACGTCAGGCACGAGTTGAGGCTGCGATAGCGAATGTGTTCGCGGCCGTCATCATCCGTTTGCAACTCGCCGACCACCACGGTGCAGGCGCCACAGTCACCGCTGGCGCAGCCTTCTTTGGTACCGGGTTTGCCCACATGGTCGCGCAGATAATTGAGCACGGTCAGGTTCGGGTCCAGGGCGTGCTCGCTACGGAGTTCCTGGTTTAGTAAAAACTGGATCACGGAAGGCCTCGCAGACTCATTATTGTTGTTAACCGACAGGAACTGAATTTAGCAGGTCTGACTTTTCGGTCAATGATTTTCTGACTTAAAGGTCAGGAAATTGCAATTTGTCGATCAACCACCTGTTCCTTAATTATTGTCGTTGGTTCGATAGCCTGCTTTTTTGCTTGAATCGTGCCAAAAACCTCCGGACGGGCACTCCGCCCTGATGCAGCAATTGCGCTACACTGCGCCGCTTGTACAGATCGAAGAGTTTGAAGGACAACCATGACGTTCAAGGCGCCGGACAGCCTCGCCGAGCAAATCGCTCACCACCTCGCCGAACGTATCATTCGCGGCGAAATGAAGCCCGGAGAGCGCATCCAGGAACAGAAAGTCACGCTGGCCCTCAATGTCAGCCGTGGTTCGGTTCGCGAGGCCTTGCTGATCCTCGAGCGTCGGCACCTGATCGCGATCCTGCCGCGACGTGGCGCCCACGTTACCGAACTCACCGCGCACAAGGTGCGGAGTCTGTGCACGCTGATGAGCGAGCTCTACATTCTGCTCGGTAACTCGGTGGCCAGTGGCTGGAAAACCCAGGCCGACATGGCGCCGTTCTTGCAGATCCAGCAGCGCCTGACTGCCAGCTACGAGCGTCAGGACATCCGCACCTTCGTCGACGATAGCTTCAATGTGATGCGCGCCGCGTATCCGTTCGCCAACAACCCGTACTTGCAGGAAACCGTCGAGAATCTGCAACCGGCCATGAGCCGTGCGTATTTCCTCGCGCTGGACCAGCGCAAAGCGTCGATGAGCGAATTCCTGGAACTGTTCGAGCGCTTGCTCGCTGCCGTGCTGGCCCGTGACTTTCCGCAGATCCGCGAAGTGCTGACGGCTTACGCCCAGCGCAGTTGCGATCTGGTGGTTTCTGCCCTGACGGACGCTTAAACGTGCGGCTCAAGTGCATCAAGCTGGCGGGGTTCAAGTCCTTCGTCGACCCGACCACGGTGAACTTCCCCAGTAACATGGCGGCAGTGGTCGGGCCCAATGGCTGCGGCAAGTCGAACATCATCGACGCCGTGCGTTGGGTGATGGGCGAGAGCTCGGCGAAGAACCTGCGCGGCGAGTCGATGACCGACGTTATCTTCAATGGCTCCACCAGTCGCAAAYCGGTGAGCCAGGCGAGCATCGAACTGGTGTTCGACAACTCCGACGGGACACTGCTTGGCGAGTACGCCGCCTATGCGGAAATTTCCATTCGCCGCAAAGTGACCCGCGACAGCCAGACGACTTACTACCTCAACGGCACCAAATGCCGCCGCCGCGACATCACTGACATCTTCCTCGGCACCGGCCTTGGCCCGCGCAGCTACTCGATCATCGAGCAGGGGATGATTTCCAAGCTGATCGAGTCCAAGCCCGAAGACCTGCGTAACTTCATCGAAGAAGCCGCAGGCATCTCCAAGTACAAGGAGCGCCGGCGAGAGACGGAAAACCGCATCCGCCGCACCCACGAAAACCTCGAGCGCCTGACCGACCTGCGCGAAGAGCTTGAGCGTCAACTAGAACGCTTGCATCGCCAGGCCGAGGCCGCCAAGAAGTATCAGGAATTCAAGGGCGAGGAGCGTCAGCTCAAGGCCCAGCTGTCGGCCCTGCGCTGGCAGGCGCTGAACGATCAGGTTGGCCAGCGTGAAGCGATCATCGGCAACCAGGAAGTTTCTTTCGAAGCCCTGGTCGCCGAGCAACGTAACGCCGATGCGAGCATCGAGCGCCTGCGCGACGGGCATCACGATCTCTCGGAACGCTTCAATCTGGTGCAGGGACGCTTCTACTCGGTCGGTGGCGACATCGCCCGGGTCGAGCAGAGCATCCAGCACGGTCAGCAGCGTTTGCGCCAGTTGCAGGACGACCTGAAAGAGGCCGAGCGCGCACGCCTGGAAACCGAATCGCACCTGGGCCACGACCGCACGCTGCTGCTGACCCTCGGCGAAGAGCTGGACATGCTCACCCCGGAGCAGGAAGTCACCAGCGCCGCCGCCGAAGAGGCCGCTGCCGCGCTGGAAGAATCCGAAACCACCATGCACGGCTGGCAAGAGCAGTGGGATACGTTCAACCTCACCGCCGCCGAGCCGCGCCGTCAGGCCGAAGTGCAGCAGTCGCGGATCCAGCAGCTGGAAACCAGCCTGGAACGTCTGGCGGACCGGCACAAGCGCCTTGGCGAAGAACGCGCCTTGCTTTCGGCAGATCCCGAAGACGCGGCAATCATGGAGCTCAGCGAGCAGCTCGCTGAATCCGAAGCGACCCTTGAAGATTTGCAGACCAGTGAAGAAGCTCAGGTCGAAAAGCTTGAGCAATTGCGTCAGGAGTTGCAGCAGGCGCTGTCGGCGCAACAGCAGGCCCAGGG
>NZ_JBGCUL010000494.1:0-3326 GCF_054177685.1 Pseudomonas sp. P5_A2_2 | reverse complement strand
CTCTTAATCCGTAGGTCGAGTGTTCGAGTCACTCAGGGCCCACCAGTAAACGTGAAGGCTAGCAGGTAAGCACCTGCTAGCCTTTTTCGTTTGCGGCACGAACTGGTCGCCATACGACTCGCCATTGCAAGCTGGCTCCAAGGTCGTGGTGTTCTTACATCACCGATTCGAGTTGGCTGCTTTGTTTGAGTTTCGACTGGGCCAGTATTGGTCCTTCCGTGCCGACACTCGCTCACGCCTGAGTCGGAGAGTCATGGCGGACAACCATCCATCTGCGGGCCCGGAAATAGCGCTGCGCGTTGCTCGCCGTTCACGCATGGACGCGCGAGTTGAAATGAGCCGACCAACGCGGCCGTGAAAGCGTTTGCTAGGCTAGACGGATGGTCAAGGTTGTCTCCTGCGGTGTCGTGATTCTCAATGCGCGGCGCGAAGTGTTCGTTTGCCACACCACGGGCACGTCGCGCTGGGATTTGCCGAAAGGCGTGCAGGACCCGGGCGAGTCGGCCATTCAGACGGCACTGCGCGAAGTCTGGGAGGAGACCTCGCTCGCGCTCGAGCCGCAGTCGCTGGACGACCTCGGTCTGTACGACTACCTGCCGGCCAAGCGGCTGCACTTGTTCGCGTTGCGTGTGGCGGTGGACGCTTTCGAAATCAGCGCCTGCCGCTGCTACACGAGCTTCCCGCATCACGCCAGCGGCCTACCGACGCTTGAGGTCGACGCCTATGCGTGGAAGCCGCTGGACCGGGTCGACGTCTGGTGCGGCAAGAACATGACACGGGTGCTGCTGGCGCTCGACTGGCCGCGCATCGAACGGCTGCCTGAAGTACCGGACGTGCTGGTGTGTGGGTGACGTTTGGCTCGTGGCTGGCCTGGTGTGTTCGAGTTGGAGGCGCTTCACAACGCGGGCGATCGACCAAGCGAAGGCCTGAGGCAGGCACTCGGCTAAGACCGCAGTCGGCCAGTTCCTGTCGCTGGTGACGGGCAGCTTTGTGGCATCCCATCTCGGCATCTTGGCATCTTGCGCCCGAGCCCGGTTAGACCTTGTCGGCCGTCAAGACTGCGGCGCCGGGCACGGCTTCCTCGGCAACTTGCTTCCACGAAGCCTGAGGGCCTGAGTGACGGTTCCGCAAGTCAATAGCCAACCCCATCCAGGGTCAATCACGGGCGCAGGGCCGAGTGACGAAAAGCGTGCCGCCAGTCACAGGCCGCGGTTGAATCCGCCGGCGCGGACCTACCGTTGGCGATGTGCAAAGCCTGTTGAATTCTTCGTTCCCGCCTGCGTCGATCAAATAGTCGCTCACTCCGCCGCTGCCTAGCCCGAGATCATTGCGCGCGATTCGGGCGCCGACGGTCCCGAAGCCCAAAATCGCAGGTGGGACAGGCCGATCTCGATCTCCCCTTTTGACGGCCCACGGCAAGCGCCTGCCCGTAGGAGCAAACGTATTGCATTCGGAGATGAACGCGGAAGCCGCCCTTACCGCCCCGCCTGGGGGGACGCGCAACGGCACGCTTCTGCAATCAGTGCGGCCCGACCCTGCTGCCTTTGCAAGCAGTAGCCAGACGCGGCAGTGCCGAAACCCACGCAGTTCGGAAGCACTCGCGCACAGCGAGAAAGCGGCTCATCGACAAGGCTGCGATTGCCGTCACCATCGCTGGGACGATTTACGCGGTCTGGCCATCATGCAACGCGGATCGGCCCTGAGCTGCGAAGGTCCTTAGAGCGCAAGCGTTAGCGTCTTTGTCTTCGACCGCGAACAGCACGGGGTGAAGACGTTGTTGTTCGCGCGCTCTCGCGCCGTCAGGAAATAGTCTCGATGATCCGGGACACCGTCCAGAACCCTGGTCGTGCATGTTCCGCAGACACCTTGCTCGCAAGAGACTGCGATGTCGATACCTCTCTTTGACAGGGCGGTAACAACGGTCTCGTCGCTGGCGACGTCGATGCGCTCGCCGGTACTGGCCAYGATCACTTGGAATGCATCGCCGGCTGCGATCGCTCCGGCATTGCCGCCGAAATACTCGCGGTGAACGTCTTCATCCGGAACTCCAGCTGCGGCCGCGGTCGTGAGAACGTAGTTCAGAAATCCATTCGGCCCGCAGGCGAAGATCTGGGTGTTCGCGGGAGATTCACCCAGCACCTTGGGTAGGTCAAGCGCGCTGCCCTCGTCGTCGAAGTAGAAATGCGTTGATTGTTCAATCGCCGAAGCCCGGATTTCTTCATAGAACGCTGCACGCGTCTTCGATCGACAGGAGTAGTGGAGGGCGAAGTTTGCGGACGATCTCGTCAACGCGGTCGCCATGCACAAGAGAGGTGTTATCCCGATTCCACCGGCAAGCAGGAGACAGTGGGAAGTGGGCGTGCCCAGCGCGAAAAAGTTCTTCGGGGGCGAGATTCTGATCTGCGTGCCTTCATGCACTTCGTCGTGCATTGCAACGGAGCCTCCCCCCGAGCGAGGATCTCGCAGAACTGCGATCCGGTACCTATCGCGCTCCTCATGGCTGTTGCTTAGCGAGTACTGTCGCACCAGGCCGTTCTGCAGATGCACGTCGATGTGTGCACCGGGTTCGAACTGAGGCAACGAGCACGTTGAGGTGGGTATCAGGTCAAAACTGCAGATGTCAATGGCTTCCCACCGCTTGCGGCTGACCAGCACGTCGAGCAACGACGTGCCGTGGATGTCGGCTCTTCTTTCGCTGACCATTCTGTGAGCCTCAGTAGACCACCACCGAGCGGATCGACTCGCCGCGCTTCATCAGCGCGAAGCCTTCGTTGATGTCGTCGAGCTTGAGCTTGTGCGTGATCAGCTCGTCGATGCGGATCTTGCCGTCCATGTACCAGTCGACGATCTTCGGCACGTCGGTACGCCCGCGCGCGCCGCCGAACGCCGAGCCTTCCCACTTGCGCCCAGTGACGAGCTGGAACGGCCGTGTGCTGATCTCGGCACCTGCTTCGGCGACGCCGATGATGATGCTGCGCCCCCAGCCCTTGTGCGTGCACTCGAGCGCCTGGCGCATCAGCTTCATGTTGCCGACACATTCGAAGCTGTAGTCCGCGCCGCCATCGGTGAGTTGAACGATCGCATCGACGACGTTCTCGACCGTGCTCGGATTGATGAAATGCGTCATCCCGAACTGCCGCGCCATCGCTTCGCGTGCGGGGTTCAGGTCGACGCCGATGATCTTGTCGGCGCCGATCATCTTCGCGCCCTGGATCACGTTGAGGCCGATCCCGCCGAGCCCGAACACCACGACGTTCGCGCCGGCCTCGACCTTCGCGGTGAACAGCACCGCGCCGACGCCGGTGGTCACGCCCGGTGGTCACGCC
>NZ_JBGCUL010000493.1:0-3346 GCF_054177685.1 Pseudomonas sp. P5_A2_2 | reverse complement strand
ATATTGCGCAGGGTCCCGGCAAGGGTGGGGTGTTCGAGTTCGAAGCGTTCCACGGCCAGGTTGACGCCGTCAGCGAGGCTGGAATCCTGGGTTTTGGTTTCCAGTTCAAGCTTCAACTCAATCTGCTGCATCAGTTCGTGTAACTCGGCGCGCTCGGCTTCGGACAACGGAGGATTCTGTTCCAATTGCTCGCGCAGGGCATTGAGCTGTTCTTGCAGTTCGCGGGCAGGCATGGCGTTCTTCCTTCTTTAATCGATAGGCACTGGCATAGACCATGACCGAAGGCCAAAGGTCGATGCCTGACCTTTAGATTAATCCACTCGCGCGCAACGTGCATGATCTCGGTCAGGGCTTTTCGCCCTTGAGCCGCCGCAAGCTGATATCGGCCAGGCAGGTGTCGAGTTCACCGAGGTGATCGATCACCGAATGCACGCCAAGACCGAACAGTTGCATCGTCGCCTTGGCGCGTTTGATGTCGCGCCCCTGCGGGGTCAGCGCTTGCCATTCCTGAGGCGTCAATCCGCACAGCGAGCCGCAGGACGCCAGGCCGATGGTCCACAACCCGGCATTGAGCCCCGCTTGCAGCAGGCGGGGTTCGCCGCTCACCAGTACGCAGCCGTCGAGTCGCTCGACGTTCAGGGTCATCAAGGCTTGCCAGCAGGCATTCGGGGCGGGCCATGGGGTATTTGTTGCTAAATGTTGCGATGGCTGGATCCATTCAGGCAACGCAGCGGCCAGGGATTGGCTCAAGGCAGGGGGCAGCTCATCGAGCCAGGCGCAGGGGATTTGCCGGCGCTGCAAGCTGCGCAGGCTATCCAGTGCGCCGGGTGTGGCCTCGGCGTGTTCGGCCGAGTGACTGCCGTGCCGGCGCGTGTATGCGCCGAAATCCACCAGGCAGCCACTGAGGCCGAACAGTACGGCGGTCAGGCTGGGTGCAGTTTGGGGCAAGGCTTCGGCGAGCGGCATGTGGACGTCCCTGAAATAGCCTGAAGGCTAGCGGGCGACGGTGACAGTTGAGTGACATGGACGTGAATCGCTCGCATTTGGCACGATTCCTTCAATGTGGATTTCGTGCAAAGTGCCTTAAACAGCGTTTACGTCTTATACTTGGCAACTTATTGCCCGGGCCACGCGCCTGAGCCAGTACAAACCAAGGAGTTTTTTTCTATGCGCTGGAGCAATCATCTAGCCAGGATTTGTGTGTGCGCCAGTGTGATGCTGGTTCCGTTCGTTGCCCAGGCAGCCACGGAAGAGGATCCTTGGGAAAGCGTCAACCGCCCGATTTACAAGTTCAACGACGTGATCGACACCTACGCGCTGAAGCCCCTGGCCCAGGGTTACCAGTACATAACGCCGCAGTTTGTCGAAGACGGCGTTCATAACTTCTTTCGCAACATCGGCGATGTGCGCAACCTGGCCAACGATATCCTGCAGGCCAAACCTCGCGCCGCAGGCGTTGATACCGCACGAATCATTTTCAACACCACCTTCGGCTTGCTGGGCGTCATTGATGTCGGCACCAAAATGGGCCTGCAGCGCAATGACGAAGACTTCGGTCAGACACTGGGTTACTGGGGTGTCGGCAGCGGCCCTTACGTGATGTTGCCATTCCTGGGCCCAAGCACCTTGCGTGATGCGCCGTCCAAGTACGTCGACAGCTATACCGGTGCTTATCGTTACGTCAACGACGTACCTGTGCGTAACTCGTTCTTCGCGCTGGACATCATCGATACCCGCGCCAATCTGCTGTCGAGCGAGAAGCTGATCACCGGCGACAAGTACACCTTCATCCGCAATGCGTACTTGCAGAACCGTGAGTTCAAGGTGAAAGACGGTAAGGTTGAAGACGATTTTTGATCTCGACCGGTAAACTGGAAAAGGCGGCCATCAACAGGCCGCCTTTTTTGTCTGCGAAGACCCGCATGCTGATGTAATCGCGCTTTTCACTGTAGTCCCGCCGGTTTGACTCATGGGTTCGAACCTTCCATTGGGTTACGGATTTGTCTGTTCTTATAACTCTCGGTGATTTGACAAATAAAGACGTCAGGTGACCATCGGCGTGAGCTTGAAACGCCCCGCGGATGGGAGTACCGTCTGCGCCTTAGAAGGGCACCTCTGGTGTACATGTGTGTAGGGCAAATGCTCGAAAACGGTGCGACAGAGAGGCTAGAAAGCGAATCCAGTAGTCAGCGCCGGGCCAAAGTCCCCGCCTGCTACGCCAACCTAATTCTGGCGCCGTTTGCCCACATGCGAAAAACCAGTGCCACGCTGCTGATAATCGATGATGACGAAGTAGTTCGCGCGAGCCTCGCCGCCTATTTGGAAGACAGTGGTTTCAGCGTCTTGCAGGCCAGCAATGGTCAGCAGGGCCTTCAGGTATTCGAGCAAGACAAGCCCGACCTGGTCATCTGCGATCTGCGCATGCCGCAGATGGGCGGACTCGAACTCATCCGCCAGGTCACCGAACTGTCACCGCAAACGCCGGTGATTGTGGTTTCAGGTGCGGGCGTGATGAACGACGCGGTCGAAGCCCTGCGCCTGGGCGCAGCGGACTACCTGATCAAGCCTCTCGAAGATCTGGCCGTGCTCGAGCACTCCGTGCGCCGGGCCCTGGATCGTGCGCGCCTGTTGCTGGAGAACCAGCGCTACCGCGAGAAGCTGGAGAAGGCCAACCGCGAACTCGAAGCCAGCCTGAACCTGCTCCAGGAGGACCAGAACGCCGGTCGCCAGGTGCAGATGAACATGCTGCCGGTCAGCCCCTGGGCCATCAACGAGTTCAAATTTGCTCACCAGATCATCCCGTCGCTGTACCTGTCGGGTGATTTCGTCGACTACTTCCGGGTCGACGAGCGCCGGGTCGCCTTTTACCTGGCGGACGTTTCCGGTCATGGCGCCTCTTCAGCCTTCGTCACCGTGCTGTTGAAGTTCATGACCACGCGCTTGCTGTTCGAATCCAGGCGCAGCGGCACCTTGCCGGAATTCAAGCCTTCAGAGGTTCTTGGTCATATCAACCGGGGCCTGATCAGTTGTAAGCTGGGTAAACACGTCACAATGGTCGGTGGAGTCATCGACGAGGAGACCGGTTTGTTGACCTATAGCATCGGCGGTCATCTGCCGTTGCCAGTGTTGTACACGCCAGACGGTGTTCGTTATCTGGAAGGGCGTGGCCTGCCGGTGGGGCTTTTCAACGAAGCCACCTACGAAGACCACGTGCTGGAACTGCCATCGACGTTCAGCCTGACGCTAATGTCTGATGGCATTCTGGATCTTTTGCCAGAACCCACACTCAAAGAAAAAGAGGCGGCGTTGCCCCAACGGGTCAAGGCTGCGGGCGGCACCCTGGATG
>NZ_JBGCUL010000492.1:0-3363 GCF_054177685.1 Pseudomonas sp. P5_A2_2 | reverse complement strand
GGCGAGGCCATGGCAAAGCTCCTGCGGGGGTAGAGGCGGCGGCGCGCAATAAAGGCGCTACGTTAGTGAGCGGGAGGTGGCCGCGCAAGCGGGGTACAAGGTTATTTCAGGATTTGTCTAAAAAACCAAAAAGATCGCAGTCTTGCCAGTCGCAATGGGTGATGTTGAAGTGCGACACGGTCAACAATCCTGGAGAAAAGTCRGCATGGAGCTCAAGGCAAACGCGGCACTGATCATCATCGATCAACAAAAAGGCATCCTGCATCCCGGACTCGGCCGCCGGAATAACCCTCAGGCTGAAGCGCGCATGCTGGAATTGCTCGGCCATTGGCGGCACACCGCTCGGCCGGTGATCCATGTGCAGCACCTGTCCCGCTCGGAGGAGTCAGTGTTCTGGCCGCAGCAGTCGGGGGTGGAGTTTCAGGAACGGTTTCAGCCAATGGCCGGTGAACGCTTGATCCAGAAGCAGGTGCCGGATGCGTTTTGTTCGACGGGGCTGGAGGCTGGGCTGCGCGAGGCGGGGATCGGACAGTTGATCATCGTGGGTGTCGCGACCCACAATTCGGTGGAATCCACGGCGCGCACCGCAGGCAACCTGGGGTTTGATACCTGGGTGGCCGAGGATGCGTGCTTTACCTTCGACAAGGCTGATTTCTTCGGCCATGCCCATAGCGCCGAAGTGGTGCACGCGATGTCGCTTGGGAATTTGCATGGGGAGTATGCGACGGTGGTCAGCAGTAGGCAGATTCTGTCAATCGACTAAGCACCTGTGGGAGCTCGCTCCCACAGGAGAGGGCGGTGATTCAACAGGCGAAGAATGCCTTCGCCCGAAGCATCAAGCGCCGTGGCACTTCTTGAATTTCTTGCCGTTGCCGCATGGGCACGGATCGTTGCGGCCGACGTCTTTCAGGGCATTGCGCACCGGCTCCTGGTGAGCGTGGCCGCAGTTCGGACCGTGGACATGGCCGTGGTCGTGATCATGGTGCTGATGGTCATGATCGTGGTTGCAGTCAGGGCCGTGGACGTGGGGTTGCTGGGTCATCGGTGTTGCTCCGGAATTAAATCGGCGGCGATTATCACGCCATTGCGCGCCAGGTGCACGTAGTGGGCGATGAATATACCGGTTTCCAGTTCACCTTCCAGACGATAGGGAATGGGTTGATCGGATTTTTTCAGCAGTTTGGCCAGATCACGGACCTTGGACCACAGGTTGGTGCGGATCGGCACCTTGAAGTAAGCGCTGTGCCTGGGGCCGATGGTGAACCAGTGTTCGTACTCGCCATCGGCCAGCAGTATGTCGCCCAGGTGAACGCGGTACTCCAGGCTGCGCACCGTCAGGTCGCTGTCGTTGGGGTTGTCGATGCGAAAGTGCAGGAGGAATTTCTGTTCCAGCAGTTTGGCGCTGACCACCTCGATCTTCACCAGATGGACCTCGGGGTCCGGCAAGTCGTCGTCGAACCACGATGCACAGCCGCCGAGTCCGAGCGCCAGGAACAACGTGAGCAGATAGAGTGCGCCACGGCGGATGATCATTGTGGTGTTTCTCCCTTGAGCCCCAGTCCAGACCCAAAAGATCGCGCCTTCGGCAGCTCCTGCTGGGTGGACAGACATTCCATGTCCTAACTGCTGAAATACCCTGCGCAACACTTCTTGAACTTCTGCCCACTCGCGCACGGGCAGGTGTCATTGCGTCCGGGCTTGAGCGGCACGGTGGGGTCGATGAAATACCAGCGCCCGGTGTTTTGCACAAATGACGAACGCTCGCGGTGACTGTGCTCGCCATTGCTGTCGTGCCAGCGTGCAGTGAAGGTCACGAAGGCGTGTTCAGGCTGGCCGCCCAGTACTTCGGAGCTTTCCACCTCAAGGCCCAGCCACGTACTTTGCGCGCTCCAGTCGCTGATCGATTGACGGTCCAGGCCGGCCTGCTGGGCGGGCAGGGTGGTGGCCACCAGATAGTCGACCAGCCCCAGCACGTAAGCGCTGTAGCGCGAGCGCATCAAGGCTTCGGCGCATGGCGCCGGGTGCCCGGCATGGTAGTGACCGCAGCAGGCGTCGATCAGGGTGCCGCTGCCGCAAGGGCAAATGGATGTACTCATTGCATTACCACCAGTATTTCCCGAAGTTTTCCGGATTGGCCCAGAAGCGCGAATTGAGCCAGTCAGGGACTTGTTTGTATTCAAGCAGATCGTAGGTGAACAGGGTCAAGACCTGTTCGTCCCGCTGAAAGCGTTCGCTGGCCTGCAGGGCCAGGGAGAAAAAGTCGGTTTCCTGCCAGCCACAGGCCGGCAGATCCGCCAGCACGGCGATGCGGCTGGCGTTGAGGTTGCGGATACCACCCAGCAGGTTCAGGCCGTCGCGCTTGGGCAAATGCTCCAGGCAATCGACCACCAGGGCCAGGTCGAAACGGCGGGCCGCCAACTCGTCGGGCAATGGGCCGGGGGCAGCGAAAGCGACGCTGCTGTCCGGGTGAGCGAGCTTGAAAGCCTCCAGCGCCGGGAACTCGCTGGCGCCGATCAACAACAGGCGCGCGGGGGCATATCGATCAAGTAAAGCGGCCAGTGCCTGTTGTGGCGTGCGTGAAGAAATACCTGCAATCATCGAAGATCCTCAATCAGATCTGCCAAGACTAGCCTGCCCGAACGTTCGGGCCTAGAGCAGCCCGGCGACAAAAACGCCAGCCTGTCGTGAATACGCGAATAAACAGCATGGCCTATTGCTGGCGGAGATTAAAACTCGGGTCTTTACTACCTGAATCGGTTTTAAGCCGATCCCTCAGGAGAAAACTAGATGAGCATAGTACGGACAGCATTACCCTTGGTTCTGCTAACCAGTGTCTTGACTGGTTGCGCAGGTTTGCAGAAAACCGACTGGCCTACCTGCGCGGCGGTCGGTGGTGTCGTGGGTGCGGGCCTCGGTGCGACCGAAAGCTCGGCATGGGCAGGGTATGGTGCTCTGCTCGTCGGCGGTACGGCGGCGGCTTATTGCTGGGTTCATGGTGATGGCGACGAAGACGGCGATGGTGTGCTGGATAGTCGCGACAAGTGCCCTGGCACGCCTAAAGGCGTTCGGGTCGATGCCAACGGTTGCCCACCACCTGCACCTGCACCTGTGGTCGAAGAAGTGGCTGTAGTCAAGGAAGAAACCATCGTCATCCGCGATGTTCACTTCCAGTTTAATAAGGCCACGCTTACCTCGTCCGACAAGCAGGTACTCGACAAGATTGCTACTCGCTTGAAAGCCGAGGCCCCTAATGCTCAACTGACCGTAACCGGCCATACCGACAGCGTCGGCAGCGACACTTACAAMCAGAAACTGTCGGATAAACGCGCCCACTCGGTGGTTGAATACCTCGTCGAGCAAGGC
>NZ_JBGCUL010000491.1:0-3365 GCF_054177685.1 Pseudomonas sp. P5_A2_2 | reverse complement strand
GGCACTGGCCGCGCGCCGCAGGGCCTTGCGCTCGGCGGTCTGTTCAAGTTTCTGCGCCAGGGTCGGCGTCAGGCTTGCGCTTTGGGTGCTCATTGGGCACCTCCGGTGTCAGAGGTGTGGTGATCGAAACGAAGAGTCGAGGCGTAGAACATGACAAAACCCTCTATTGTTTTACTTGGCAGGGTCAAGGCTCGGTAAATGCTGCGCGCTATTTAGTGTGCATGCATTGTTTTGTTCCGGTTTATCTCAGCCACCGGGAAGATTTTTCGCCACTCGTCAAAACAAAACGCCGCACAGGTTCACTGTGCGGCGCGGGATCTTACTTCTTGATGATGTTGTGTTCCGGGCCATACGGGAACTTGGTGATGTTTTCCCCACCCTGTTCGTTGACGATCAGGATGTCGTGTTCACGATACCCGCCGGCACCTGGAAGGCCTTCGGGCAGCATGATCATCGGTTCAATGGACACCACCATTCCTGGCTCCAGCACCGTGTCGATGTCTTCGCGCAATTCCAGCCCGGCTTCGCGCCCGTAGTAATGGCTCAGCGTACCGAAGGAGTGGCCGTAGCCGAAGGTGCGGTATTGCAGCAGATCGTGTTCCAGGAAAATCTCGTTCAATTGCAGCGCGATATCGCAGCAGCGCATGCCTGGTTTGATCAGCTTCAAACCGGCCTCGTGCACTTTAACGTTAACTTCCCATAAGCGCAGATGCTCATCGGAGCAGTGGTCCAGGAACAAGGTACGTTCCAGTGCGGTGTAGTAACCGGCAATCATCGGGAAGCAGTTAAGGCTGAGGATGTCGCCCTTGTTGACCTTGCGCGACGTGACCGGGTTATGTGCACCATCGGTGTTGATACCGGACTGGAACCAGGTCCAGGTGTCCATCAGTTCGGAATCCGGGAAAGTGCGGGCAATTTCGCGCACCATCGCCTGAGTGGCATGCAGGGCAACTTCGTATTCTGGAACCTGATCACGCAAGGCTTCGACGATGGCCGCACCACCGATGTCCGCTATACGCGCGCCATGGCGAATGATCGCGTGTTCTTCGGCGGACTTGATCATGCGCATACGCATGCACGGTGCGGCGATATCCACCAGCTCAGCCTGCGGATAGCGGCTGGCGAGTTTGTCGCGATTGAGCAAGTTCAGATGATCGAACTCGATGCCGATGCGCCCGGCCTTGGGCAAGGCCTGCTGGATCGCGACGAAGTAGTTGTCGCGCTGCCAGTCGGTGTAGACGATGTTTTCAGTGCCGACGGTACGGCGCCATGGCTGACCGCCATCAATGTTGGCGCTGATGGTCACGGCGCTGTCCTGGGTCACGACCAGCGCGTACTGACGCCCGAAGGAGCAGTACAGGAAATCGCTGTAGTAGTTGATGTTGTGATAAGACGTGAAGACCGCCGCGTCGATATTGTTCTGCGCCAGATAAGCCCGCAATTTGGCCTGGCGGTTGGCATATTCCTGAGCCGAGAACGTCGGATTCACTTTTTCGCCGTTCTTGATCTGGATGGTTTTCGGCATTTGCATGTCATTTATCCTTGTCATTGTTTGAGCAACAGAAGGCGCCAATCTGGCGGGCCGCTGAAGATCATTCGAACAGATGCAAGGTGAGGTTTTTTGTGCGAATCCGACCCGTAGTTGGTCATATCCGCTGTTTGGGAATCTGGTCCCGGATCCCCCCGGCAGAAACAAAAATGCCCCCGCCAAGCACGATAAAAGCCGCTTGGCGGAGGCATTGGCAACGCAGTCAGTGCGCTAGCGTGTTTGCTCGCGATGTGGCCGGTGCGTTCAACATTGCTACCCGCTGATTCTGCACCTTCGTGAGCAAGCTCGCGCCCATATGATCGCGAGGGTGTGCTCCGAAGTATTGGCGATAGCAGCGCGAGAAATGTTGCACCGAGACGAAACCGCACTCCCCGGCGACATCTGACAAGGAATGTTCACCGGCCCGCAACAACTGGCGCGCCTGTTGCAGCCGCAAGTCCAGGTAGTGTCGGGACGGCGAACAACCCAGACTGCGCTTGAACAGCCGTTCCAGATGTCGCCGGGAAATGCCCATGGTGTCGGCCAGTTCGTCGATACCCAGCGTTCGGCGCAAGTCCTCGTTCATCAGTGCCAGTGTTGCTTGAAGTTTTTCCGGGGCGTCACGCAAAGGAAGTAGCGGCCGGGCCTGGCGTGCTGCATGTTTTTCCATCCGCAGTATCAGACCACGCCCGTGGGTCCGGGCGAGAAGCTCATGCATCAACCCTTGAACGGCCTGCGGGCCGACGCAGGTCAGGCGTTGGCGATCGACACAGAACGGTGCCGCTACCGGCGTCAACTCGCGCAAAGCAGCAAAGGTCAGGGATGGGATGGGCTCCGGCAAACTGCAGCGGAAACCATCCAGCGCGCCAATCTGCGCCAGTAGCCAACCGGCCTTACCCAACGCCCCCAGGCTGATCGGTTGCCTCGCCCAGTGGTTCAGCTGCTGGAGCAAGTCTGGATTTTCAGTTCGAAGATGCAGGTTATCCCCACCGCAGAGGATTAATACATCGAACATTTGTGCCTGATCCAGTCGTGCAGTGGCGGTTGCGATGCCGTTGCTGGCGTTCAGTTGCTGTCCGTCCAGGCTAAGCATTTGCCATTGGCAAACATTGCACCCCGCCAACTGATTGGCCTGGCGTAATGGCTCCAGCGCATTGGCAAGGGCATACAAATCGAAGGCTTCCATCAACCAGAAGCCAATACGCAGCACCGGCGGTTGTGGCCGGCCAGACTCGGTCAGTTGCAGCATGCTCCACTCCCCCGTTGGTCAAAATACTCGACAAACAAAGCCCCGGCACGCATCGGGCCGACGGTATGGGAGCTGGAGGGGCCGACACCCATCTTGAACAAGTCAAAAACACTGATAGCCATCGTCGATCTCCGCGCCGCTTCAAAGGTGTCAGGAATTCACCCGATTGTCGGCGTCAGGAATCATCAAGGCGTGTCAGATATCGACCCCTAAGTGCTCGTCACTACCAATGGCGAGCTGGATGTATTGCTCGCACTAGCCTTGAGGAGCATTAAACGATGCGCACACTGAATCGCCGATGATCGGGATGGCTGTGGAACGCAAGACAGTCGCCTGCCCAGCTCAATCTCGTCCGAGCGACTACAACGCTCAAGCTCAAGACTGGAGCAGCGCCCTCAGTTGCTCTGGAACCTCAATAACTTCCCTGGTAACCGGCGAGATGCAAACGTGTGTAAGACTGGAAGTAAATGCCATGACATCTGGCGCTACATTACCTTCGACTAGAAATGTGAACGAGTGAAGCCCAATACTGGAAACACTTACCTTCATGGAAAGTTCGTCATCCCAAGTGACCGGATGAAGAAACTC
>NZ_JBGCUL010000490.1:0-3376 GCF_054177685.1 Pseudomonas sp. P5_A2_2 | reverse complement strand
GTCTAGCGCAATCCTTGTAGGAGCGAGCCTGCTCGCGATGGCCGCGACTCGGTATCAGGCCGAATGTCGCACCATGTCCACATGCGGAATCCCGGCTTCCAGGAACTCTTCACTGACCATGTGAAAGCCCAGGCGCTCATAGAACGCCGTGGCTTGTACCTGGGCGCTGAGCATCTGCTGTTTGAGCCCGCGCTCTTCGGCTTCACCGATGACCGCTTGCATCAGTGCATCGCCGACTTTCAGGCCGCGCCAGTCTCTGAGTACCGATACCCTGCCGACGTGGCCGTCGGGCAACAGGCGGGCTGTGCCGATCGGAAAGTCGCCTTCGTAAGCGAGGAAATGCACTGCATCAATGTCATCGGCGTCCCATTCCAGTTCTGGCGGAACGGATTGCTCGGCGACGAACACCGCTTCACGAATGCGCCGGATCTCGGCGTTGTCCTTTTGCCAGTCTGCGACACGTACGTGAATTTTATTCATCGGCGAACCCCAGGCTTCCTTGCTTGACCAGTTCGCACAGCAGGCCGCGGCCGTCTTCGTCGCTCAGCCATTCGCCGAGGTTGTCGGCGTGCAGAGCGTCGGCGGCGCAGATCATCTTCAGCAGTTCGCGCAGTTTGCCTGGCAGATAACGGCTCTGGCCGCTGGCGAACAGCAGCAGGTCGTCATCGACTTCGGACCACGCCAGGCGTGCGCTCGGGTTGCGAATCAGGATCGCGCCTTGCTCCAGGGCGGACATGAAGTCGTCTTCTTCGACGTCTTCCGGGCCCACCACCAGTTCCGGGTAGCGTGGCTCGGTCATGAACTGGCCGAACCAGGTCAGCAGCAGGCGCTCGTCGCTCATGTGCTCGGCCAGCAGGCCTTTGAGGCGGTCGAGTGCGTCGCGCTGGATCTGGTGAGGATCGGCAGTCGGCAAGGCGTCGGCGTCGGTGTAGCGTTCTTCGTCCGACAGGAACTGGCTGAGGAAGTCAGTGAAGTGGGTCAGTACTTCAGCGGCGCTCGGCGCGCGGAAACCAACCGAGTAGGTCATRCAGTCATCAACGGCGACGCCGCAGTGGGCCAGGCGCGGTGGCAGGTAGAGCATGTCGCCCGGTTCCAGCACCCATTCGTCGGTGGCTTCGAATTCGGCGAGGATGCGCAGGTCGGCGTGGGCCAGCAGCGGGCTTTCGGTGTTGCACATCTGGCCGATCTTCCAGTTGCGCTTGCCGTGGCCTTGCAGCAGGAACACGTCGTAGTTGTCGAAGTGCGGACCAACGCTGCCACCCGGCGCGGCGTAGCTGATCATCACGTCGTCGATGCGCCAGCTCGGCAGAAAGCGGAAATTTTCCAGCAGTTCGCTGACTTCCGGGACGAACTGATCCACGGCTTGAACCAGCAGGGTCCAGTCACGTTCAGGCAGCTTGCTGAACTCATCTTCGGCGAACGGGCCGCGACGCAGTTCCCACGGACGCTCGCCATTCTCGATGATCAGTCGCGATTCGACTTCTTCTTCCAGCGCCAGGCCGGCCAGTTCGTCGGCGTCGATCGGGCTTTCGAAATCAGGAATCGCCTGGCGGATCAACAGTGGTTTTTTCTGCCAGTAGTCGCGCAGGAATTCCCGTGCCGTGATGCCGCCCAGAAGTTGAAGAGGAATATCAGGATTCATGTGTAACCTATTGAAAAAATGCACTTTTCAGACGGGAATAAAAACGCCCGGCGCGGCCGGGCGTCTTAAAAGGGTCTAGCGGTCGATCAGATGCGCTTGGCTTGTTCTACAGCGTTGCCGATGTAGTTCGCCGGGGTGAGCAGTTTCAGCTCGGCCTTGGCGGCGGCTGGCATGTCCAGGCCGTCGATGAAAGTCTGCAGCGCTTCTGGGCTGATGCCCTTGCCGCGGGTCAGTTCTTTCAGCTTTTCGTACGGGTTTTCGATGTTGTAGCGACGCATCACGGTCTGGATCGGCTCGGCCAGGACTTCCCAGCAAGCGTCCAGGTCAGCGGCAATCTTCTGCTCGTTGAGCTCAAGCTTGCTGATGCCCTTGAGGCTGGCTTCGTACGCGATCACGCTGTGGGCGAAGCCGACACCGAGGTTGCGCAGTACGGTGGAGTCGGTCAGGTCGCGCTGCCAGCGGGAGATTGGCAGTTTGCTCGCCAGGTGCTGGAACAGTGCGTTGGCGATACCCAGGTTGCCTTCGGAGTTTTCGAAGTCGATCGGGTTGACCTTGTGCGGCATGGTCGACGAACCGATTTCGCCAGCGATGGTGCGCTGTTTGAAATAACCCAGGGAGATATAGCCCCAGATGTCGCGGTCGAAGTCGATCAGGATGGTGTTGAAACGGGCGATCGCGTCGAACAGCTCGGCAATGTAGTCGTGCGGTTCGATCTGCGTGGTGTACGGGTTGAAGCCTAGGCCCAGCTCGTCTTCGATGAAGGCGCGGGCGTTGGCTTCCCAGTCGATCTCGGGGTAGGCCGACAGGTGGGCGTTGTAGTTGCCGACAGCGCCGTTGATCTTGCCCAGCAGCGGAACGGCAGCGACTTGAGCGATCTGGCGCTCCAGGCGGTAAACCACGTTCGCCAGTTCTTTGCCCAGGGTGGTCGGCGAGGCCGGTTGACCGTGGGTGCGCGACAGCATCGGTACGTCGGCGAAGCGGATCGCCAGTTCGCGGATGGCGTTGGCGGTCTGGCGCATCAGCGGCAGCATCACGTCATCACGGCCTTCGCGCAGCATCAGGGCGTGGGACAGGTTGTTGATGTCCTCGCTGGTGCAGGCAAAGTGGATGAACTCGCTGACCTTGGCCAGTTCCGGCAGCTTGGCCGCCTGCTCTTTGAGCAGGTATTCGATGGCCTTGACGTCGTGGTTGGTGGTGCGCTCGATCTCTTTGACGCGCTCGGCGTGCTCCAGAGAGAAATTTTCCGCCAGGGTGTTCAACACAGCGTTGGCTTCGGCGGAGAACGCCGGCACTTCGCTGATGGCAGGGTGAGCGGCCAGGCGCTGGAGCCAGCGCACTTCAACCAGAACGCGGGCACGGATCAGGCCGTACTCGCTGAAAATTGGGCGCAGGGCCTGGGTTTTGCCGGCGTAGCGGCCGTCAACAGGGGAAACCGCAGTGAGCGAAGAGAGCTKCATGGGGTGTTCTCGGACAGTCGGGCAACGAAATGGGGCGCGTATCATACATGAAAAAATCCGCCGGTCCGTCGCCAACTGACCGGCGTATTACGCGTATTGCTGAGTTCGGTGCTGTCGATGCGGGTTATTCGTTACGCATCAATGGGTAAAGCTCTTTCAACAATTTGCGGCGGCTGATCACCAGTTGCCAGCGATGACCGCCCAATTGCCGCCACAGGCGGGCCGAACGGATGCCGGCCAGCAGCAGGGCGCGAATTTTCGAGGCGTTGCTCGGTTG
>NZ_JBGCUL010000489.1:0-3386 GCF_054177685.1 Pseudomonas sp. P5_A2_2 | reverse complement strand
GCGCAAGGAAATGCAGGTCGAACTCAAGCGTGTGCAGAAAGAAGCCGGGATCACCTTCATTTTCGTCACCCATGATCAGGAAGAAGCGCTGACCCTGTCCGATCGCATCGCCGTGATGTCCGCCGGCAAGATCCTGCAGATCGGCACGCCCAACGAGATCTACGAACGGCCGCAGCATCAGTTCGTCGCGCAATTCATCGGCGACATCAACTTCCTCCCCGGCCACCTCAAACGCGGCCAGCAGAACGAAAAGCTTTTTGTGCCCAACGGCATGCCAGTGGAAATCCCCTGCCCGGCCCAGGGCTTCGACGGTAGCAAGGTGCAACTGGCGTTTCGCCCCGAACGTTCGCAACTGGTCGAGCCGACGCAGCCCCATCACCTGCGCGGCGTGATCGAAGCCGTGCTGTATGTCGGCACGGCCACGCTCTACCAATGCCGCCTGAACAACGACATCAAGGTCATGCTGCGCGAGAACAACGAAGGCCTGAACCACGGCCGGGTGGTGGGTGATCGCGTCGCGGTCAACCTGCCGCCCCATGCCTGCCTGTTGATGGAGGCCTGAGATGAGCGTCAGCAGCACTTCTCCAGCCCTCAACCGTGCGCTGCTGCTCAGCCCGGTGGTCCTGACCCTGCTGGCCCTGATCGCCATTCCGCTGGGCATCATGGGCTACATCAGCCTGTTGCCACGCAACGTCTATGGTGGCGTCGACTGGCAGGCCAACTGGCAATTGCAAAGTTACGTTCAGCTGTTTTTCCAGGAAGGTTTCGACGGTGAACTGGAACTGAACTGGGTCTACGCCCAGGCACTGATCCGCTCGGTGTTCCAGGCCGGTGGCACTACGGTCCTGTGTTTCCTGTTCGGCTTCCCGGTGGCACTGTGGATGTCGAGCCTGACGCCCCGTCGACGCAACCTGATGGTGTTGCTGATCACCATCCCGTTCTGGACCAACCTGCTGATCCGCAACTATGCGTGGCTGATCATCCTGCGCGAACACGGCTGGGTCGCCCAGAGCCTCAACGCGCTGTTGCCGCAAGCCGGGGGCATCACCCTGCTCTACAACGACTTCGCGGTCAGCGTCGGCCTGGTCTACAGCTTCCTGCCGTTCATGATCCTGCCGATCTACTCGACCCTGGAAAAACTCGACTGGCGCCTGGTGGAGGCAGCCTATGACCTGGGTGCCAACCGCTGGCATGCGTTGCGCCGGATCATCCTGCCGCTGTCGATGCCGGGGGTGATCGCCGGGGCCTTGCTGGTGTTCGTACCGAGCCTGGGTGCCTTCATTACCCCGGCAATCCTCGGTGGCGGCAAGACGCTGATGATCGGCAACCTGATCCAGCAACAATTCGGCACCGCGCGCAACTGGCCGCTGGGCAGTTCGCTGTCGTTCCTGTTGCTGGGGATCATGTTGCTGTCCCTGGTGCTCTACGCCCTCTATAGCCGCAATGCCGCCAAAACCCAACGCCCAGGAGCCCGAACATGATCGCCCTGCACCTGAAGAAACTGCCCCTGACCCGCGAAGTCAGCCTGTTGATGCTGGCCTATCTGTACCTGCCGATTTTCGTGCTGATCGCCTACAGCTTCAACGCCAACCGCTCGGCGACGGTGTGGACCGAGTTCTCGTTCGCCTGGTACGGACGGATCCTGGCCAACCCGTCGATCCAGACCGCGGCGCTGAACTCGATCATCGTCGCCAGCATCGCCACGGTCTGTGCCACAGCCATTGCATTGCTCGCGGCATTGGCAACTTATCGGCCGTTCTACGGGCAGAAAATGGTCGAGGGCGGAATCAACCTGCCACTGATCCTGCCGGAGATCGTCACCGCCGTCGCCACCCTGCTGCTGTTCATGGCGCTGGGGATCAAGCTCGGTTTGCTGACGGTGATCGTCGCCCACATCGGCTTCTGCATTCCCTTCGCTTACCTGCCAATCCGTGCGCGGCTCAACGACCTGGACAAGAGCCTGCTGGAAGCGGCGAACGACCTGTACGCCAACCCCTGGCAGGTGTTTCGTCGGGTGACCTTGCCGCTGCTGTGGCCGGCGGTGCTGTCCGGTTCGGTGCTGGCGTTCGTGGTCAGCCTCGACGATTTCATCATGACTTTCTTCGTCGCAGGTCCCGGTTCGACCACCTTGCCGGTGTACATCTTCTCGGCCATCAAGGCCGGCGTGACGCCGGAGATCAACGCGATCTCGACCCTGATGCTGGTGATATCCATCGTGCTGGTGGTGCTGGCCTTCTGGCTGGGACAGCGCGGCAAACAACAATAAGCCTGGAGCGTTAACAATGATCCTGAAAAGCATGCGTTACGGCGTCGCCGGTCTGGCCCTCAGTTGCTTCACCGTTTTCACCGCCCAGGCCGCCGAGCCCAAGGAACTGTTCTTCTACAACTGGACCGACTACTACCCGGTCGAGTTGCTGGCCAAGTTCGAAAAGGAGACCGGGATCAAGGTCACCATGGACGGCTACGACAGCAACGAAACCCTGCTGGCCAAGTTGCAGGCCGGTGGCGCGGCCTATGACGTGATCGTGCCGTCGCAATCGATCATGCGCACCTTGATCAACCAGGACCTGTTGCTGGAAATCAACGCCTCGGCCCTGCCCAACTTCCAGTACGTAAAACCGGCGTTCCGCGACCCGGGCTTCGACCCGGGGCGCAAGTTCTCGGCGCCGTACCTGTGGGGCACCACCGGGTTTTCCTATGACAGCGCCCGGGTGCCCGGCGGCAAGCTCGACGACTCGTGGAAAGAGTTCTTCGAACCGCGCAAGGAATTGCAAGGCCAGCTCGCGGCCCTCGACACCTCCAGCAGCGTGATCAACGCCGCCAGCCACTACCTGAATGTCGACGAATGCAGCGAGAACCCCCAGGACGCCAAGCGCATCCTCGAACTGCTGCAAAAACAGAAACCCTTCCTGAAGATGTACAGCTCGGACAACACCGTCGACCGCATGGCCTCCGGTGAAGTGATCATGATGCAGAACTGGAACGGTTCTACAGCGCGGGCCACCTTGCAGAAGAGCACCATCAAGTATGTGTATCCGAAGGAAGGCCTGGCGATGTTCCAGGACAACTTCGCGGTACCGAAAAGCGCGCCACACCCCGGCAACGCGAAAATCTTCATCGACTGGATGATGAAACCGGAAAACGCCGCCGCCGTGTCCAACGCCATCGCCTACGCCAATGGCATCCAGAGCGACAAGCTGATCGACGCCAAGTGGCGGGTCATGGACGCCATCAACATGCCCGACGAATTCGCCTCGCGCCTGCGCCCGGAAAAGGAATGCAGCAACAAGGCGCGGGAACTGCAGGACCGCATTTGGGCCAAGCTCAAGGGTTGATTGCCTGACTTGAAACCGAGTCGCGGCCATCGCGAGCAGGCTCGCTCCTAC
>NZ_JBGCUL010000488.1:0-3389 GCF_054177685.1 Pseudomonas sp. P5_A2_2 | reverse complement strand
CCCGTCGACCCACGGCGTGTTCGAAGAAGGCATCCGCGAAATCTGTGGCATCGTTCATGACAACGGCGGCCAGGTGTACATCGACGGCGCCAACATGAACGCCATGGTCGGCCTCTGCGCCCCGGGCAAGTTCGGCGGCGACGTTTCGCACCTGAACCTGCACAAGACCTTCTGCATCCCCCACGGCGGTGGCGGCCCGGGCGTCGGCCCGATCGGTGTGAAATCGCACCTGGCGCCATTCCTGCCGGGCCACGCACAGATGGAGCGCAAGGAAGGCGCCGTTTGCGCGGCACCGTTCGGCAGCGCGAGCATTCTGCCGATCACCTGGATGTACATTCGCATGATGGGTGGCGCGGGTCTCAAGCGTGCATCGCAGCTGGCGATCCTCAACGCCAACTACATTTCCCGTCGCCTCGAAGAGCACTATCCAGTGTTGTACACCGGCAGCAATGGCCTGGTGGCGCACGAGTGCATCCTCGACCTGCGTCCGCTGAAAGACAGCAGCGGCATCAGTGTCGACGACGTGGCCAAGCGCCTGATCGACTTCGGTTTCCACGCGCCGACCATGTCGTTCCCGGTAGCCGGCACGTTGATGATCGAGCCGACCGAAAGCGAATCCAAGGAAGAGCTGGACCGCTTCTGCGACGCCATGATCCGCATCCGCGAAGAAATCCGCGCAGTGGAAAACGGCACCCTGGACAAGGACGACAACCCGCTGAAAAACGCGCCGCACACCGCCAAGGAACTGGTGGGCGAGTGGGCTCACCCGTACAGCCGCGAGCAAGCGGTTTACCCGGTTGCGTCGCTGATCGAAGGCAAGTACTGGCCACCGGTCGGTCGCGTCGACAACGTGTTTGGCGACCGCAACCTGGTCTGCGCCTGCCCGTCGATCGAAAGCTACGCTTAAACCAATGAGGGGGCGGTTGATCCCGCCCCCTTTTTGCAAAAACACCACAGTCCTCTGTGGGAGCGAGCTTGCTCGCGATAGCGGTCTTTCAGTCGACATCTATGGTGAATGTCAGACCATCATCGCGAGCAAGCTCGCTCCCACAGTGAATTGCGCCAACCTCCCGATTCCGTGAATTCCCATAACAAGAAACCGGAGAACCACCATGTCGTTAAGCGTGTTCGACCTGTTCAAGATTGGCATCGGCCCCTCCAGCTCTCACACCGTCGGCCCGATGCGCGCCGCTGCGCGTTTCGTCGAAGGCCTGCGCCGTGAAGGGCTGCTGCCGGCCACCACCTGCGTCAAAGTCGAGCTGTACGGCTCGCTCGGCGCCACCGGCAAAGGCCACGGCAGTGACAAGGCCGTGCTGCTGGGCCTGGAAGGCGAGCACCCGGACACCGTGGATACGGAAACCGTCGCCGCGCGCCTGCAAGAAATCCGCGGCAACGGACGCTTGAACCTGCTCGGTGAACACAGCATTGCGTTCAACGAGAAAGAACACCTGGCGATGATTCGCAAACCGTTGGCGTATCACCCCAACGGCATGATTTTTCGCGCCTTCGACACGGCGGGCCTGCAGATCCGCAGTCGCGAATACTACTCGGTCGGCGGCGGTTTTGTGGTCGATGAGGACGCCGCCGGCGCCGACCGCATCGTCGAAGACGCCACACCCCTGACCTTCCCGTTCAAAAGCGCCAAGGATCTTCTCGGTCATTGCGTCAAATATGGGCTGTCGATCAGCCAGGTGATGCTGACCAACGAAAGCGCCTGGCGTCCGGAAGCGGAAACCCGCGCCGGCCTGTTGAAAATCTGGCAAGTGATGCAGGACTGCGTCGCCGCCGGATGCCGCAATGAAGGCATCCTGCCTGGCGGGCTGAAGGTCAAACGCCGGGCCGCCGCGCTGCATCGGCAATTGTGCAAGAACCCGGAATCGTCTTTGCGCGACCCGTTGTCGGTGCTCGACTGGGTCAATCTCTACGCGCTGGCGGTCAACGAGGAGAACGCCAACGGCGGGCGCGTCGTAACCGCGCCCACCAACGGTGCAGCGGGGATCATTCCAGCGGTGTTGCACTACTACATGCGCTTTATCCAAGGCTCCAATGACGACGGCGTGGTGCGTTTTCTGCTCACTGCCGCAGCCATCGGCATTCTGTACAAGGAAAACGCCTCGATCTCCGGCGCCGAAGTCGGCTGCCAGGGCGAAGTCGGCGTCGCCTGCTCGATGGCCGCCGGTGCCTTGTGCGAAGTGCTTGGCGGCACCGTGCAACAAGTGGAGAACGCCGCGGAAATCGGCATGGAACACAACCTCGGGCTGACCTGCGACCCGATTGGCGGGCTGGTGCAAGTGCCTTGCATCGAGCGCAACGCCATGGGCTCGGTCAAGGCCATCAATGCCGTGCGCATGGCCATGCGCGGCGACGGGCAACACTTCGTCTCCCTCGACAAGGTCATCCGTACCATGCGCCAGACCGGCGCCGACATGAAAAGCAAATACAAGGAAACCGCCCGTGGCGGTTTGGCGGTCAACATTATCGAGTGCTGAAGCGCGCTCATCTGCACCCTTCTTCAGGAGCTGAATATGTCCACCGAACAACTGTTGAAAACCCCGCTGCACGCACTGCACATCGAACTCGGCGCGCGCATGGTGCCGTTCGCCGGCTACGACATGCCCGTGCAATACCCGCTGGGCGTGATGAAAGAACACCAGCACACCCGCGACCAGGCCGGGCTGTTCGATGTCTCGCACATGGGCCAGATCCGCCTGACCGGCGCCAATGCCGCCAAGGCCCTGGAAACCCTGGTGCCGGTGGACATCATCGACCTGCCGGTGGGTATGCAGCGCTACGCCATGTTCACCAATGCGACCGGCGGCATCCTTGACGACCTGATGGTCGCCAACCTGGGTAACGAAGAACTGTTCCTGGTGGTCAACGCCGCGTGCAAGGATCAGGACCTGGCCCACCTGCGCCAGCACATTGGCGACCAGTGCACGATCGAGCCGCTGTTCGAAGAGCGCGCCCTGCTCGCCCTGCAAGGCCCGGCGGCAGTTACTGTACTGGCACGTCTGGCCCCTTCGGTTGCGAAGATGACCTTCATGCAGTTCGCCCGCGTGAAACTGCTGGGCGTGGACTGCTTTGTCAGCCGCTCGGGTTACACCGGTGAAGACGGTTTCGAAATTTCCGTGCCGGCCGTCAACGCCGAAGCCCTGGCCCGTGCGCTGCTGGCTGAAGCGGAAGTGGCTGCCATCGGCCTTGGCGCTCGCGACTCCCTGCGCCTGGAAGCGGGTTTGTGCCTGTACGGCCACGACATGAACACCGACACCACCCCAATCGAAGCGAGCCTGCTGTGGGCGATCTCCAAGCCACGTCGTGCCGATGGTGCGCGGGCTGGTGGCTTCCCGGGCGCCGAAACCGTATTCACTCAGCAACAGGCCGGTGTGAAC
>NZ_JBGCUL010000487.1:0-3390 GCF_054177685.1 Pseudomonas sp. P5_A2_2 | reverse complement strand
TCAGCGACGATGCCGCAAGTTCGGCTGATGTGGCGAATGCACGTTGATCCAGTGCAGTGATAGTTGGTACGACCGTTCCATCACTGCAACTCATGGGCGCCCAACCGGAGCCTTGATAGTGCTGCCGTGTTCAAGTTCTCCATGGCTAGATTGGTCCTGCGCGATTCCCCGCTTTCTTCTCTTCGAGGACATAACAATGAGCATGACGTTTTCCGGCCAGGTGGTTGTGGTAACTGGCGGGGCGGCCGGTATCGGCCGCGCGACCGCCCAGGCATTTGCCGCCGAGGGCCTGAAGGTCGTGGTGGCCGATATGGACGTGGCGGGCGGCGAGGGCACGGTGGCGCTGATTCGTACAGCCGGTGGCGAAGCGACCTTCGTGCGCTGCAACGTTACCCTGGAAAGCGATGTAAAAAATCTGATGGAGGAGGTGATCAATACTTACGGTCGCCTCGACTATGCCTTCAACAATGCCGGCATCGAAATCGAGAAAGGCAAGCTGGCCGAAGGTACGCTCGACGAGTTCGACGCGATCATGGGCGTCAACGTCAAAGGCGTCTGGTTGTGCATGAAATACCAATTGCCGCTGCTGCTGGCGCAAGGGGGCGGCGCGATCGTCAATACGGCATCGGTGGCCGGCCTCGGGGCCGCGCCGAAAATGAGCATCTACGCCGCCTCCAAGCATGCGGTGATCGGCCTGACCAAGTCGGCGGCCATCGAGTACGCCAAGAAAAAGATCCGGGTCAATGCGGTGTGCCCGGCGGTGATCGACACGGACATGTTCCGTCGCGCTTATGAAGCCGACCCGAAAAAAGGCGAGTTCGCCAACGCCATGCATCCGGTCGGTCGCATCGGCAAAGTCGAAGAGATCGCCAGCGCGGTGCTGTACCTGTGCAGCGATGGCGCGGCGTTCACCACGGGGCACTCATTGGCCGTGGACGGTGGCGTAACAGCGTTCTGAAGCAATGCATCGCTAAGGAAAAGTTGCAATCTGTGGGAGCGAGCCTGCTCGCGATGAGGGCGTATCAGTCGACATTAACGTTGGCTGACACACCGCTTTCGCGAGCAGCGCTCCCACAGCTTTTTTCGTCGCTGAGATGGCTGGTTTTATGGGGGGACGCAACGGGATCATGCAATGTGTTTCAAATGATTAGAGCAATGGGTTTTGGCGGCGTTGTCGCACATGTATTCGAACACTCCTGTGATTAACTGCTGCTCGCAAAATCAACAGGAGTTTGCTTGCTCATGGAATTGAGAATCGACCGACAGGCGCTGGTGCCCGTCGTACAGCAAATTGTTGACGCGCTGACCTGCTGGCTTCGTTCCAGTGGGGTATCGCCCGGTACGCGCCTGCCTTCGGTGCGACAGATTGCGTGGATCAATTTGCTCAGTCAGTCAAGCGTCACGCAGGCCTGCGAACGCCTGGTGACGCAGGGGATGCTGGTGTCAGGTCATGGGGCTGGCTATAGGGTTGCCGACCCGGCATTGGCCACGGTTGCGAAGTACGAGCCTGCGTGGCTCGAGGGGGCTGAGCCTGAGTACGGGCCCTGTTCGAGTGAGTTGAGGCTCGGCTGTGGCGGGCTGCCTGAAAGCTGGCGCGAGACCGACGATCTGATTTATGCGATTCGGCAAGTCAGTCGTACCGATACGGCCAGCCTGTTCAACTACAGCACGYCGCTGGGTTTGCCAGCCTTGCGACAACAGATACTCAAGCGCCTCAGGCAGCTGTATATCCCGGTGCAGGACAACCGGATCATGACCACGGCGGGGGCCAGTCAGGGGCTCGACCTGATTGTGCGGACACTGTTCAAGGCCGGTGACTGTGTGGTCGTGGAGAGTCCCGGTTATCCGGTGCTGTTCGATCTGCTCAGGCTGCACGGCGTCCACATGGTCGAGGTGCCGCGAACACCGCGGGGGCCGGACGTGGACGTGCTCGAATCGGTGCTGGTCAAACACCGGCCTCAGGGGCTGGTCATCAATAGCTTCTATCACAACCCGACCGGCAGCAGCCTTGCACCGGCGGTAGCGCGCCGCGCGCTGCAGCTGGCCAGGACCTTTGGCGTGCAGGTGATCGAAGACGACGTTTATGCGGATTTGCGCAGCGGTTGCGCTACGCGACTGGCTGCGCTGGACGACAACGTGATCTACGTGGGCAGCTATTCCAAGACCCTCAGCAGTTCCTTGCGGGTCGGTTTCGTGGTGGCCGGCTCTGAAGTCATTACGCGTCTGGCCGAAGTCAAGATGATCAGTGGCATGGGCGCCTCACGATTTTGYGAGTCGGTGCTGGCGTGCCTGTTGGCTAACGGTGCCTACGGCAAACTGGTGCAGCGTCAGCGCCAACGCTTGAACAGCGACCGGCTGGCGGTGTTGCAATTGCTCGAAGATGCCGAATGGGAAGTTTTCGGCAAGCCGGCGGGAGGCCTGTTCATCTGGGCTCGATCACGGATGTCCGACTACGATCAGGTGCGAACCCAGGCACGGCGCCTGGGTGTACTGCTGTCATCGAAGACCGCCTTCACCCCTTCGGGTGAGGCCAGTGACTGGCAGCGTATCAACGTGGCCTATGCCTGCGACCCGCGTGCCCGTGCGCTCTTTCAGGCCACTGCCCGGGATCGACCTCAAGCGTTCTGAAAACGACGTTGATGTAGCTTTTTGCCATTATTCCGGCGCCAGAGCCTTGTGTTGCTACTGGCCCGTTGCGAATCTGCGTCTACAGACTTTGGCAGGGGACTAAGAGCAATGAATTCGGCCGTGCAAGGACGTTTTGCCAACCTCGGTATGGCGAAAAAACTGGGTATCGGGTTTGTCCTGGTGCTGTTGTTGACTGCGCTGGTAGCGGGCATTGGCGTGTGGTCCCTGCAAACCATCAGCCAGCGCTTCGACGGGCTCAAGCAAATGTCATCGCTCAACAGCGGTTTGCTCAAGGTGCGGCTGCTGGAGCAGGAGTACGCCTTGCACGGCAATCCGAAAACCGTCGATGCCCTGCACGAGGGCGTCGATGGCCTGATCGCCCTGGCCGGCCAGCTCAAGGCCGCGTCTGCGGCCAACGTGCCGGTGATGAACGATGTCGAGCAGTCCCTGGGTGCCTATCGCAAGGCCTTCGACGAGTTTGTCTCGCTCACCCAGGCCAAGGACCTGGCGCTGGAAATGGCCAGTTGGTCGGTGTCCAGCGTGGCCAATAATCTTGATGTATTGCAGTCTGGGCTCGCCGATGACGGCGCCTATACCCTGAAAGATTCCGAAGGTAAGGACGGTGCGCAATTCCTCGAGCAGGCCAGCCAGGTCAGCCAGGTTTCACGCTTGATGTTGCAAGCCATGAATGAAGCTCGCGTGCGCCTGGATCAAAGCCGCAAAGGCGACGACAGCGCCGGGCAGGGCAAGATCGAACAGGCC
>NZ_JBGCUL010000486.1:0-3421 GCF_054177685.1 Pseudomonas sp. P5_A2_2 | reverse complement strand
GATTGCACGTCGGCGGCGACCTGGGTCCGGTCGAGCTGGAACAGCGGCTGGCCCTGTTTCACCACCTGACCTTCGCGCACCAGAATCTGACTAACGACGCCGCTGCTCATCGATTGCACTGCCTTGCGCTTGCCCGACACCACCACCGTGCCTTGCACCGCAATGCCCTGATCGAGCGGCGCCAGACTGGCCCAGGCGAAGAAACTGCCAGCGCCGACGATCGCCAGAATCCAGCCCAGCCGGGCAAAGTAACCTGCGTCGCGCTCCGGACGTTCCGCGAGGTAATCGTGTTCCATCGTGGCTTCATTTTGACTGCTCATGTGTGCGTGGCTCATACACCCGAGTTCCTTGTCGTGGGCTGATACTGCCGGCTCATGCTGAGCCCGCCCGGTGTCTGTGCAGCTTTTTCACGTTGCTGTTCCTGGGCGCCGGAAAGTGCCTTGAGTACCTCCTGGCTCGGGCCGAATGCCTGCAAGCGACCGTCATTGAGCACCAGCAGCTTGTCGGCCTGGGCCAGCGCGGATGAGCGATGGGTGACCAGAATCACGCTGGTGCCCTGGGCCTTCATTTGAGCGATCGCACCGGCCAGGGCCGCTTCGCCCACGGTGTCGAGGTTGGAGTTCGGTTCATCCAGCACCACCAGGCTCGGTTGGCCATACAGCGCACGGGCCAGCGCCACGCGTTGTTTCTGCCCACCGGACAAACCACTGCCGTCCTCGCCGAGTACGGTGTCGTAGCCCTGGGGCAAACGCAGGATCAGTTCATGAACGCCGGCCTGCTGCGCGGCTTCAACGACTTTATGTGGATCGGCTTCGCGGAACCGCGCGATGTTTTGCGCGATGCTGCCGCTGAACAATTCGATGTCCTGTGGCAGGTACCCGATGTAGGGACCGAGGTCGTCGCGGTTCCAGCGATGGATATCCGCACCGTCGAGCCGCACCGTACCGCCGAGGGTCGGCCAGACACCGACCAGCACCCGGGCCAATGTCGACTTGCCGGAACCCGAAGCGCCGAGCACGCCCAGCACCTCCCCCGCAGCGAGGCTGAAATTGACCATGTGCAGGGTTGCCGCACGTTGCCCCGGAGGACTTGCGCTGACTTGCTCGAAACTGATCTGGCCCTTCGGCGCCGGCAGCGCCATGGCGTCGTCACTCGGTGGAAACGCTTGCAACAAGACGTCGAGACGGCGGTACGCGAGTTTGGCGCCGCTCCACTGTTTCCACACGGCGATCAACTGATCGATGGGGCTCAGGACGCGGCCCATCAGGATCGAACCTGCGATCATCATCCCGGCAGTCATGTCGCCCTTGATCACCAGCAAGGCGCCAAGACCCAGTACCAGGGATTGCAGGCACAGGCGCAGGGTTTTGCTCAAGGAGCTGATGACGGCACCGGTGTCACTGGCCTGGTTCTGCAGACCGAGGAAACCTGAATGCACCTGGAACCAGCGGTTGCGCAAAACCCCCAGCATGCCCATGGCCTGGATGGTTTCGGCGTTATGCAGGTGACTGGTTGCCAGTTGGCTGGACTTCTGGGAAAAACCCGCCGCTTCGCCCAAGGGCTTTTTGGTCATCGCCTCATTGAGCCAGGCCAGCCCGATCAGCAGCACCGCACCCGCCGTGGCAAAGACCCCGAGCCAGACGTTGAACAGATAGATCACGAACAGGTAGACCGGAAACCAAGGCGCATCGAAGAAGGCAAACAACGCCGGGCCGGTGACAAACTGACGAATGTGCGTCAGGTCGCCCAATGCCTGCCCGGCGTTACCCTCTCCCTTGAACAGATTACGTTCGAAAGCCGCCTGATAGACCCGCAGGTTGAAGCGCCGCTCCAACTGACTGCCAATACGGATGACGATAAAGCTGCGAATAACTTCCAGCAAACCGATGAAGGCAAAGAACCCGACAACCATCAGCGACAACATGGCCAATGTCGTTTCATTTTGCGAAGACAAGACCCGATCATAGACCTGGAGCATGTAAATAGAGGGCACTAACATCAGAATATTGATCAGTGCGGTGAAACTGGCGACGCTAATCAAAATACCCTTGTAATCACCCAGCGCTCGAACTAGAGGTGCAGCAGGAGTGRTCTTCGCCATCTTCATTAATCTTCCTTGAGTTGATTACTCACAGGCACAACCCATTACGCCATTCGTTAAACGAACAGACCCACTTTTTAGATAGGGGCATTGGGCCACCAACTTGACCTGATGCTTTTACTCTGGCGCTCGCTGCAGCGACACATTGAATCCAACAGGCAATGTCAGCTTATAAAACTCACTCTTCTGTCGACTGAAAAATGCTGTTTTCGAACCTTCATGGTTGGTCAACGCAATCCCGTCAGGTTCGGGGAACCAGCCGGTGGGAGCCTGTCCCAGCCAGCGCACCATGCAATCGAGTTGCCCGCCCAGCGTCTGGTCCGGTTTCAATTCAATCAGGCAACCATTCGGCTGTCGGTCCTGCAACAACGCGGACGAGCCTTCCCGGACTTGCCATTTTCCGGCGAGTTCCGACGGGTCCGCTAATTTCAGGCTGTTTGCCATGGTTACATCTCCAAAAAACATCATCAGCGCCGCCGATAGCCACACGCTGGTTTTGCAGGTAAAGACGCTTTGCGTCATGGGACGTTTTACTCCGCACCGTAGCCTTTTTCGCAGCGAGGACAGAAGGCGGCGCATGACGCACCGCCCTCCTTTCTCACGTCACATCACATCACGCCACGATGTCCGAGTACGCCGCCTGGCCCACGGTGCTGACCAGGAAGTCAGCCACGCCATGCCCGGAGAAGTCCACCGACAACAGGCTGTTACCGCCCGAATTGCTCAACACCGCATCGCCTGCCGCACCGGTGAATGCACTGACAAAATGCAGGCCTGCGCCGTTGGTGATGCCGGTCAGGTCGATCTTGTCCAGGCCGCTGACAAAATCGAGGATCTGGTCGACCGCACCGGGTTTCGAGTCGCTGCTGGCCGCGAACACGAAAGTGTCCGAGCCGACGCCGCCCCATAACTTGTCCGCACCACCAGCGCCGTAAAGGATGTCGTTGCCGGCACCGCCCTTCAGCTCGTTGGACACGTTGTTGCCGATCAGCAGGTCGCTGCCCGAACCGCCGATAGCGTTCTCGACAGTGACGCCCTTGGCAATGGAGACGTTACCCACCATGCCACCAACGTCGGAGAACGAGGCTTCATTGAGGTTGATCTTCTGGTTCTGGGTGAAACCGGAGAAATCCAGAGTGTCCTTGCCGCCCGCGTCCCACACCGAGAACACCACTTTATCCGACGATGAAGACGCGCTGAGGAAATCGCGTCCGGCGTTGGAGTTGAAGCCGTAGGTGGTGTCGCCGGTACGGATCGTGGTGTTGGCGCCGTAGAGCTTCTGAATGGCTGCGATATCGTCCGTCAGCGGGCCGGACGAAT
>NZ_JBGCUL010000485.1:0-3424 GCF_054177685.1 Pseudomonas sp. P5_A2_2 | reverse complement strand
GGATGGAACAGCAGATGATGGATTGGTTCGGCGATGTGCCGGCGTACATCATCACCTTGGCTGCGGATTACTGCGCCACCTGTAGCGATGCTGACTTCTGCGCACTGGTCGAGCATGAGCTGTACCACATCGCTCAGGCGAAGGATCAGTACGGCGCACCCAAGTTCACCCAGGAGGGCCTGCCCAAGCTTGAGATGCGCGGACACGACGTTGAAGAATTCGTCGGTGTCGTTCGTCGCTATGGAGCGAGCCCTGAGGTTCAAGCACTGGTGGACGCTGCAAACAGTCCTGCCGAGGTGGGAGAAATGAACATTTCGAGGGCCTGCGGAACCTGTCTGCTCAAGTCGGCCTGAATTTCTGACAGGTTTTGACGGATGACAACCATATGGCAGCACTACGAAGCGAGGTCAAAGCCTTCATTGTTCAGGCTCTAGCCTGTTTTGATACGCCATCTCAGGTGGTCGAGTCGGTCAAGAAAGAATTCGGCATTGAAGTCAGCCGGCAGCAGTGCGAATCACACGACCCGACAAAGTTCGCCGGTCGAGCCCTGGGCGCAAAGTGGGCCGAGCTATTTCACGCTGCCCGCAAACGATTCCGCGAAGAGACGGAAGACATCCCGATCGCCAATAGAGCGTATCGACTCCGGGCACTTGGTCGCATGGCTGAGAAAGCCGAGAACATGAAGAACATGTCGCTGACTGCTCAGTTATTGGAGCAGGCCGCGAAGGAAGTCGGCGATATCTACGTCAATCGCAACCGGAAGGACGAGCCTGACGACGAGCTGGCAATCCCGACTCGCATTCAGGTCGACGTAGTGGATGCGAGGAAGCCGAATGCCGAGCCTTAACGTTCCGCAGTCGCAGTTCCTCCTGTTGCCCCATAAGTTTCGTGCATTCGTTGCTGGCTTCGGCTCTGGAAAGACCTGGGTGGGATGCTCGGCACTGAGCAAGCATTTCATGGAGTGGCCCGGCGTCAACGCTGGCTACTTCGCGCCGACTTACCCTCAGATCCGTGACATCTTCTATCCGACGATGGAAGAGGTGGCCTATGACTGGGGGTTGAAGACCAAGATCAATCAGGCGAATCATGAGGTTCACATCTACAGCGGCCGGCAGTATCGCGGCACTGTGATCTGCCGCTCGATGGAAAAGCCGCAGACAATCGTCGGCTTCAAAATCGGCCATGCTCTGGTGGATGAGCTGGACGTGCTGACGTCGCTAAAGGCTCAGCAGGCTTGGCGTAAGATCATCGCCCGGATGCGATACAACCTGCCTGGGTTGAAGAACGGCGTGGATGTGACCACGACGCCGGAAGGCTTCAAATTTGTCTTCCTCCAGTTCGTAAAGCAACTGCGTGACAAGCCGGCACTGAAGGAAATGTACGGCCTGATTCAGGCCAGCACCTTCGACAACGAACTGAACCTGCCGGACGACTACATCCCATCGCTGATGGAATCGTATCCCGAGCAACTGATCCGCGCTTACCTCAATGGCCAGTTCGTCAACTTAACGTCCGGCTCGATCTACCACGCGTACGATCGCAAGCTGAACCACTGCTTCGACACCGTGCAGCCGGGCGAGCCTCTGTTCATCGGCATGGATTTCAACGTCGGCAAGATGGCGGCGATCACCCACGTCAAACGGGACCAGGGTCTGCCGCGTGCCGTGGATGAGTTGATGGATGGCTACGACACGCCGGACATGATCCGCCGCATCAAGGAGCGCTACTGGCGCCACAACGGCAACGACTTCGAGAAGACCTGTGAAATCCGGATCTACCCGGATGCATCCGGTGATTCGCGTAAGTCGGTCAATGCCAGCGTCACGGACCTGGCCATGCTTAAGCAGGCGGGCTTCGCGGTCATAGCGCCGGCGGCCAACCCGCCGGTGAAGGATCGAATCAACGCCATGAACGCCATGTTCTGCAATGCGCAGGGCGAGCGACGTTACTTGGTCAACCCGTTCACATGCCCGACTTACGCCGATGGCCTTGAGCAGCAGATATGGGCGCCCAACGGCGAGCCCGATAAGAGCCAGGGCAACGACCACGCCAACGACGGCGGCGGTTACTTCATTCACCGCGAGTACCCGATCGTTAAACCGGTCACCACAATGAAAATGGGAGTCGCCCGATGACGGACGTCACTTTTACCCGGTCCGAGTATAAGGCGGCGCAGTACCGCTGGCGCTTGGTGCGCGACGTCTGCAAGGGTTCGGAAACCATCAAAGCTGCTGGCGACCGATATTTGCCGAGGCCGAATGCATCGGACACCAGCCAGGACAATAGGGACCGCTACGACGCGTACAAGAAGCGTGCTGTCTTCTACAACGCCACGGGTCGGACAAAGCACAGTCTGGTGGGGGCGGTGTTCCGCACCTGGCCAACGCTGACTGTTCCCGGTGCGCTCGACTATGTGTCGAAGGACATCGACGGGCAGGGCGTAAGCATCTACCAGCAGTCGCAATCGGTCATCGGGCATCTGCTTGAAGTTGGCCGCCACGGACTGCTGGTGGATTACGCGGCTGTCCAGGCCGGCACCGTGAGTAAGGCAGACGAACAAGCAGGTCGCGCACGGGCGAATGTCGCCAGTTACCCGGCCGAGGCCATCATCAACTGGAAGACGCGTCAGGTCGGCGGCCAGTACCTGCTTTGCCTCGTCGTGCTGCGCGAGACGGTCGACGTCGACACCGATGATGGCTTTGGTAGCGAGCAGGTTGTCCAATACCGCGTGCTGCGCTTGGATGCCGCCGGCGTCTACACGCAGGAGGTGTGGGAAGAGGGCTCCAGCCAGACGGCAATGGTCATCGCACCCTTTACTCCACTCAATGGCCTTGGCCAACCGTGGCGCGTGATTCCGTTCCAATTTCTGGGCAGCGAGAACAACGACACGACCATCGATGATTCGCCGCTGTACGACATGGCCGAAGTCAATATCGGCCACTACCGCAACAGTGCTGACTACGAAGAGGCGGCCTACCTGGTGGGCCAGCCGCAACCGTGGATGGCGGGGCTCGATGAGCAATGGCGCGACCACATGGAGAAGAACGGCATCTTCCTCGGCTCCCGCGCGCCCTGGCTGCTGCCGGTCAGTGGCACATGCGGTGTCTGGCAGGCACAGCCGAACACCGTGGCCAAAGAGGCCATGGACGCCAAGAAAGAGGACATGGTGTCGCTGGGCGCCCGGCTGATCGAACGGGGAAGTGCGGTGAAGACAGCGACCCAGGCCGACAACGACAGCGCCGCTGAACACAGCGTTCTGTCACTGGTGGTGAGCAACGTCAGTGAGGCTTACAGCCAGTGCCTGGTGTGGATGGCTGAGTTTGTGAATGCCGCGGGCGAAACGCTTTACAAGCTCAATCAGGATTTCAGCCAGATCACTCTGGACGCAACGATCCTCAGCGCGCTGTTCAACGCAGTGCAGGGC
>NZ_JBGCUL010000484.1:0-3424 GCF_054177685.1 Pseudomonas sp. P5_A2_2 | reverse complement strand
CCATGAAGATGACCAAGGTCATGGTTTCCGAGGCCGGCGCATCGGTTTACTCGGCATCGGAACTGGCTTCCAAGGAATTCCCGGATCTGGACGTGTCGATCCGTGGCGCGGTGTCGATTGCCCGTCGCCTGCAAGATCCGCTGGCGGAGCTTGTGAAGATCGATCCGAAATCCATCGGCGTCGGCCAATACCAGCACGACGTGTCGCAGCTGAAACTGGCCCGTGGCCTGGATGCGGTGGTCGAGGACTGCGTTAACGCCGTTGGCGTGGACGTGAACACCGCTTCCGTGGCGCTGCTGGCACGGATCTCCGGCCTCAACGCGACCCTGGCACAGAACATCGTCAGCCACCGCGACGAGCACGGCGCGTTCAAGACCCGCGCCGCGCTGAAGAAAGTCGCTCGCCTGGGTGAAAAAACCTTCGAACAGGCCGCCGGATTCCTGCGCGTCATGAACGGTGAAAACCCACTGGACTCGTCGGCGGTTCACCCGGAAGCCTATCCGCTGGTTCAGCGCATCGCCGCCGAAACCGACCGTGACATCCGCTCGCTGATTGGCGATGCCACGTTCCTCAAGCGTCTCGATCCGAAGAAGTACACCGATGAAACCTTCGGTCTGCCGACCGTGACCGACATCCTCCAGGAGCTTGAAAAACCAGGGCGCGACCCGCGTCCCGAGTTCAAGACTGCCGAGTTCCAGGAAGGCGTCGAAGACCTCAAGGACCTACAACCGGGCATGATCCTCGAAGGCGTGGTGACCAACGTGACCAACTTCGGTGCCTTCGTCGATATCGGCGTGCATCAGGACGGTTTGGTGCATATCTCCGCGCTTTCGGAGAAGTTCATCAAGGATCCACGGGAAGCGGTGAAGGCCGGTGACGTGGTGAAAGTGAAGGTCATGGAAGTGGACATCCCGCGCAAACGCGTAGGCCTGTCGATGCGCATGAGCGACACCCCGGGCGAGAAAATCGACGGCGCTCGCGGCGCACGTCCGGGTTCGGCGCCACGCCAGTCCCAGAACACCGCACCGCGCAAGGAAACCACGGCGGCAGCACCGGGCAACAATGCCATGGCTTCGCTGTTCGCCAATGCCAAGCAGTTGAAGAAACGCTGATGGACATTCCCGCCGGGCTGACCGAAAGCGCGTTTTTCAAGCTGCTGGGCTGCCGCTTGCACAGTCTGGAAACCGGGGTAGCGCAAGTCGCCCTGGCGCTGGAACCCGAGCTGCGCAATCGCGGCGGCAAGCTGCACGGCGGGGCCTTGTTCAGCCTGGTGGACATTGCCATGGGGCTGGCCTGTTCCAGCACCCACGGCTTTGACCAGCAGAGCGCGACCATCGAGTGCAAGATCAACTACATCCGTGCCGTCTCAGACGGCGAGGTGATGTGCACGGCGCGGGTGATCCACCCGGGTCGCCGCACATTGGTGGTCGAGGCCGATGTGATGCAGTGCGACAAACTGGTCGCAAAAGCACAAGGCACGTTCGCTGTCCTGTAGCTACCGGTCATCGATTTGAGTTAATTTCGGCGCAATGAAACTTGTGGGAGCGAGCTTGCTCGCGATGGCGGTGTGTCAGACGACAATAATGTTGACTGATAAACCCTCATCGCGAGCAAGCTCGCTCCCACAGGGATTGTGCAGTTACTGACTGACCGGCACATGGCCTGTGCGGCTCGAAAAACCAGGCGAAAACGCCAGTTTTAACTTCACCCTTGTAGACCGTCTTGCCCACCCCCATATTGGGGCGACTGACGCGTGAAGGAATCCAACTTGAGCGAACTTCTCAACCGCCGCCTGGCTCTGCTCGGCGAGCGCGCTAACCTCTCTCTGCTCGAACAGTGCCTTCACGGCATCGAACGTGAATGCCTGCGCGTGACCGATGAAGGTCGCCTGGCGCAAACGCCGCACCCGGAAAGCCTGGGTTCCGCGCTGACCAATGAACAGATCACCACCGACTATTCCGAGTCGCTGCTGGAGTTCATCACCCCGGCCCTGCCCGATCCTGCCGATACGCTGGCGAGCCTGGACAGCATTCACCGTTTTGCCTACAGCAAGCTCGGCAACGAGTACCTGTGGAGTCCGTCGATGCCTTGCCCGTTGCCGGCCGAGGAAGAYATCCCCATCGCCTACTACGGCACGTCCAACATCGGGCAGCTCAAGTACGTGTACCGCAAGGGCCTGGCCCTGCGYTACGGCAAGACCATGCAGTGCATTGCCGGCATCCACTACAACTTTTCCCTGCCGGAAAAGCTCTGGCCGCTGCTCAAGCAGGCCGAAGGTTTTGTCGGCACCGACCGCGATTTCCAGTCGTCGTCCTACATCGCGCTGATCCGCAACTTCCGCCGCTACAGTTGGCTGCTGATGTACCTGTTCGGCGCGTCGCCAGCACTGGACGCCGGTTTCCTGCGCGGTCGTTCGCACCAGTTGGAACAACTGGACCCGCAGACCTTGTACCTGCCGTACGCCACCAGCCTGCGCATGAGCGACCTGGGTTACCAGAGCAACGCCCAGGCCGGCCTGACGCCGTGCTACAACGATCTGAACAGCTACACCGACAGCCTGCGCAAAGCGGTGGCCACGCCGTATGCACCGTACGTCGAAGTCGGCACCCACCAGGATGGCGAGTGGGTACAGCTCAACACCAACATCCTGCAGATCGAAAACGAGTACTACTCCAACATCCGCCCGAAACGCGTGACCTATACCGGTGAACGCCCTATCCAGGCACTGATGGCCCGGGGTATCCAGTACGTTGAAGTGCGCTGCCTGGACATCAACCCGTTCCTGCCGATGGGCATCGACCTCACCGAGTCGCGTTTCCTCGATGCGTTCCTGCTGTACTGCGCATTGAACGACAGCCCGCTGCTGACCAATACCAGCTGCGGCAACGCGACCTCGAACTTCCTCAGCGTGGTCAAGGAAGGTCGTCGTCCGGGCCTGCAACTGCAACGGGATGGCCAACCGGTTGACCTCAAGGAATGGGCCGGCGAGTTGCTGGAGAAAATTGCTCCTCTGGCGGCGATGCTCGACCAGAGCCATGGCGGCGATGCCCACAGCAAGGCGCTGGACGCCCAGATGGCCAAGGTCCAGGACCCGTCCCTGACGCCGTCGGCCCAGGTATTGGTGGCCATGGCCGAGCACAAGGAGAGCTTCGCCCAGTTCTCCCTGCGCCAGAGCCAGGCCCATGCCGAGTTCTTCCGCAGCGAGCCGTTGGCGGCTGAGGAACAGGCGAAGTTTGAAGAGCGGGCGCGTTCGTCGCTGGCTCAACAGGCTGAGCTGGAACAGAACGAAGTCGGTGATTTCGATGTGTTCGTCGGAGCGTACCAGGCGAGCATTCTGGCGATCAGCAACTGAGCGTCGAAGGTCCTGCGGACCTTATCGTCGGAACGCCGCCCGGAGCAAGCTCGCTCCCACAGGAGGAGTTGC